>JBFKIN010000411.1:0-2944 GCA_041632255.1 Oceanococcus sp.
CGCCCAGGCGCAGTCGATGCTCCAGCCCGACCGTGCGGCCACACAGGCCGGCGGACTGGTGATCGCGGATTACCAGTATTTCCCGCTGGACAGCACCGAATCCATCGATTTGCTCGGTCTGCATTACCTGCACCAGCTCACCGACTGGTTCTACCTCGGCGCCGGCCTGCACGCGCCGCTGCTGCAGGGCAATTACGGCGGCTTCATGACCTATGATGCGAGCGCGCACGTCAGCCAGCAGCTCTGGGGCCCCGTTTATCTTGACCTGAGCGGTTCTCTGGGCGGCGGCGGAGGTGGTTCAAGCATCCTGCAGAGCCAGGTCCTCAGTGGCAATGGCGGGTTTTCCAAGGTCTATGCCGGGCTCACCTACCGGTTCCCGCGCTGGCATGTGGGCCTGGGGTACTCGAAGTTTCAGTTTTTCCGGTCTTCCATTGATGATCAGCGCCTGATTGTCTACCTGCAGAAACCGGTTTCCTTCCAGGTGCAGCCCTATCTGAATCTGTCGCCCCAGAGCGGGTCCGGTGCGGCGGGTCGGGCTGTGGCGAGCGCAGCGGATGGGGCCCGTACCCGGCTGACCGCTGAGTTCAACAATATCCTGCAGATCAATCCGCAGGGCGCCTACCAGGATCCGATCCACACGGTGCATTTCCAGTACTCGTATTTCCTGAACGAGTCGGTGTTCGGTTTCATCGGTGGTGAGGGTGGCGTGGCCGGCCTGCGCCTCTACAACCAGGTGCTCGGTGGTCTCGGATATCAGCGGGCGCTGACGCACAGGCTGCGGCTGATCGGCCAGATCGGCGTGGGATCCGGTGGCTACGCGCCGGAGGAGATTGATACCGGCTCTGGCCTGCTGGTGAATCCCAAACTGGCGCTGGAATACCCGGTGGCGCCCAACACGGCGGTGGCCATGACCGCGGGCTATCTCTTCGCCCCGGATGGCACATCCCGCAATGCCACCGTGGGTCTGGCCCTGAGTTACTACTTGCAGGGCCGCGGCGCGGCGTCTGACCCGCACGTGGCGACCGCTGGTGCTGAGACCCAGCCGTTCCGCGTCCATCTCTACCATCAGGACAAGCTGGGTCTGAAGGTCAATGACCAGGACCATGACGACATCCACATGGTGACGACCCAGATCGATTACGTGCTGGGCGATCGCTGGTATCTGCCCATGCAGCTCAGCCTGGCCACCAATGATTATCTGAATTTCCCGGGTTACGGAGAGATTCTGCTCGGCCTCGGGGCTCAGACCCGCGCGTCAGCCGGGAGCCGGCTGCAGTGGTATGCCCAATTGACCGCCGGGCCAAGGCTGGGCGGCATCATTGCCAAGCCACAGATTGGTCTGAATTATGGTCTGTCCCGGCATTATGCGATCTATGCGCAGGCCGGTGTCTCGAAATCGCTGGGTTTCGCCACCGACAGCGCCATGCGGTCTATCGATCTCGGACTGGGGTTGACCTACCGGTTTTCCCTGCGCAAGTAAGCTGCCGCAGCGCCCCCCAGGCTGTTGCGCATGACGAGCCGCAATCTGCGTCGGTTCATCATGGGGCCAGGCGCTTGCCGATGAAGCGGTGGAATCCGCCGACGAAGCGCAACGGTGTGGCCGCTTGCTGTATTGTTGACTGTTGCCGGCGCTGTTCGCCAGAGGTTTCGTCATGGCTTCGCGCCTGCTCAGTTTTGCCATTTATTGCATCGCTCGTCTGTTCCACCTGAGCTACCGTTACCGTTGTGGCGGCCAGCCGGGTGTCTCCGCTCCGCCGGGGGCGCGGCACAGCATCCTGGCCATCTGGCATCAGAATCTGCTGGCCGGCATTCTCGCCCAGACCGGACGCCGGCATGTGGTGATCGTGTCCCGCTCCCGCGATGGTGACCCCGCCGCGACGCTCTGCCAGCGCCTCGGCCATGTTGTCTGCCGGGGTAGCTCCCGCAAGGCTGATGTCGACAAGGGTGGCAAGCTGGCCAAGGACGAGATGATCACCGTATTGAACGACGGTCTGCCGGGCGCGGTGACGGTCGATGGCCCGCGCGGGCCGGCATTCGAGGTCAAGCCGGGCATTATCGAAATGGCGCGTCAGACCGGCATCCCCGTCGTGCCCTACCTGCCGCTGCCACAGCGCTACTGGTCGCTGGGCAGTTGGGATGCCTTTCGTATCCCCAAGCCATTTACCCGCATCGATGTGCACTACGGCAAGCCGATCACCGTGCCCGAGGACACCTCCTTCGAGCAGTTTGCCGGCTACCAGCAGCGGATCGCCGACAGCCTGCAGCAACTGGAAGAGCAGTTCGCTGGCGTTCAGGCTCAGCCGATCGCGCAGGCCTGATCAGACAGGTTCCTTGCGCCACCATCGACCGGCCCCGGGAGGCGGCCTATGATGCCCTGAGCCGGGCTGCGCTCGCCGGCTGACCCCAAACCTGCTGATGGAGGTGACGACATGCTGGACGAATTCAAGAAGTTCATTCTCAAGGGCAACATGATCGACATGGCAGTCGGCATCATCATCGGTGCGGCCTTCGGCACGTTGGTGAAGTCGCTGGTGGCCGACATCATCATGCCGCCCATCGGCATGCTCATGGGCGGGCTCGATTTCTCGAATCTGTTCCTGGCCCTCGATGGCAACAGCTACGCCAGTCTGGCTGCCGCACAGGCTGCTGGCGCCGCAACGGTGAACTATGGGGTGTTCATCAACAACCTGATCACGCTGCTCATCGTCGGGTTTGCGGTCTTCATGCTGGTGCGGGCGGTGAACCGGCTGCAGGCAAAGCAGGCGGCCGAGCCGCCTCCGGCCCCCAAGCCGAGCGCGGAAGTCCAATTGCTGACCGAGATTCGCGACGCCCTGACCCAGCGCTGAGCAGGGGCTTCTGTCGCGAACCGGGATAACGCCGCCCGGCATCATGGCGGGCGACCCGCATGACCGGGTTCAGGCTGGAGCAGGCTTGGCCTTGCTTC
>JBFKIN010000412.1:0-2937 GCA_041632255.1 Oceanococcus sp.
CATGGATCTGCCCGGATTGCAGGGCGTGTTGGACGGCATCGAATCCGGCGCCATCCGGGTCATTACCGCAGAACTGACTGCGCCCTCGGTGCTGTCCCAGGAAATCATCAATGCACGCCCCTATGCCTTTCTCGACGACGGGGACGCGGAAAACCGACGTACCATGGCCATCGGGCGCAGCGACACGGCCAGCCTGGATGACGCGCGCGCGCTGCGCGAGCTCGCGCCCGAGGCCATTGCACGCTTGCGCGAAGAAGCCTGGCCACAGCCCCGGAACTCGGATGAGGTCCATGATGCGCTGCTGATCCATGGCTATTTCAGCCTCACGGAAAGCGCTCCCTGGAAGCAGTGGCTCGAACATTTGGCGGGCGAGGGTCGGGCCTGCCGATTGCGCCGGCCGGGCGGGCCGTGGGTGTGGACCTGCGCGGAACGGCTGGGGCATCTGCTGGCTCTTGGCCTGACGGACTGCACGCCGCAAACAAGCCCGCTTTCCGTCGATGGCGCCCCCCTCGTCGAGCTGTTGCGCGGCCGCCTCGAGTGCCTGGGCCCAGTCAGCGCCCAAGCGCTCGCCGACAGCCTGGGGCTGCCTCGCAGCGAGGCCGAACAAGGCCTGCTGGCGCTGGAGGCGGAAGGCTTTGCCATCCGCGGGGCCTTCGAAAAGCAGGGCGAACAATGGTGTGAGCGGCGCCTGCTGGCGCGTATCCATCGTTACAGCCGGGAGCGGAAGCGGGCGGCTGTCCGACCGGTCGCGCCGCAGACCTTTCAGCGTTTCCTGCTGGCCTGGCAGGGTCTCGGTGGCGAACGACCGGAGGGCGCGGAGGCGCTGCTCTCGGCCATGGACCGGCTTGAGGGCTTCAGCGCGCCGGCCGCACTCTGGGAATGCGAGCTGTTGCCCGCGCGAATCGCGCTGTTTCTGCCCAGCCAACTGGACAGCCTGTGTGCGGCGGGCAAGCTGAGTTGGGCCCGCCTGCTGCCGCCATCCGGCCCACGGGTGCGCGGGCCCGTCGCGCAGACCCCCATCGCTTTTGCTCCCCGTGAATCTCTGGGGCTGTGGCGGGCCCTGGCCGGGCAAAAGAATGACGCGCAACCCAGCGCACCTGCGCTCCAGGTGCTGACGCAGCTGGAACAGGGCGGGGCGGCTTTCTTTTCCGATCTGGTGGCCGGTACCGGACTGCTGCGCGCGCAGCTGGAAGACGCGCTGGGCGAACTCGTGGGGCTCGGCCTGGTCAGCGCCGACACCTTCGCGGGACTGCGCAGTCTGCTGGCGCCCAGCCGCGGCAGACCGCGCAATGCACCGCGCACGCGTCGCCGCCGCCAGCTGTTTGATGGCATGCAGGATTCCGGGCGCTGGAGCCGCCTGCCGCCACCTGATCCCTCAGCCGAGCCCGAAGAGCTGCTGGAGCATTACCTGTGGACCGTGCTGGCGCGTTACGGCGTCATTTCCCGCAGCATCCTGGAACGCGAAGGACTGCGTGTGCCCTGGCGGGACCTCTTACGGCTGGCCTGGCGGCTTGAAGCGCGTGGCGAGATTCAGGGCGGGCGGTTCATCGACGGCATGGCGGGAGAACAGTTCGCGTTGCCGGAGGCCGCACGTTCGTTACGGAATGTGCTCAAGACCCCGGCCCAGGGGGAGTTGATTCGAGTCAGTGCCTCCGATCCCGCGCACCTGAGCGGCATTGCCCTGCCGGGTGGGCCGCGTCTTCCCGCCTTCAGGGGTAATCTGGCTCTCTACCGCGATGGCGCCCTGGTGGCCTGGATGCAGGGTGGTGAACCCGGAATGATCAGCGGCACCGCTCAGGAGCAGTCCCGCTGGCTGAGCGCGCTGACCGGCAGGGCCACTCCTGCCGGCTTGACTGGCACCGGACCTCGAGAACGCCAGACGCTGACCAAGGCCCGGCACCCCTGATTCAGCGCGGTTCGAAGGCCACCATCAGCCCCTGGGGATCTTCGATCAGGAAAGGCTGGTGGGCCAGTTGCGGCGTCACCCCAATGCTCATTCGCATGCCGCGCGGGTCACGGGCCAGTGCTGCGCTGGCAACGCCGAATTGCTGAATCTGCAGTGTGCGGGAGAATTCTTCGACATAACGGAACTCGCCGGGCATTTCGATCACGATCAGGCTGTCGGTCACGCTGACCCGGTAATCCGGAATCCCGCCCTTGCCGAAGACTCCGATTCGCACTCGTCCGTCCAGCACGCCGTAGTCAAAGAAGTCCACCGCATTCGGCGCCCGCTCGGCGGCCATCGCCTCATTGCCCTTGATTTCACTGCCTCCGGCCAGCCCATCCGTCAACGGCAGGGTCTTGCCGCCGCGATCGAACAGGCCGCCCTGACCGGCGGATTCCGCGACGCTGGGCGGGGCGCTTGGTTGCGGCTTGCGCTGAATCGCGTCCTTCTGCATATCCACGGTTTTGATCGGGGGCGGTTCCGCTTTGAGGGTCTGGGAAACCCGGGCCTGCTCGTCAACGAGGACCTCCTCCTGCGCACTGTGCTCCTGCCCCCGCAGAACCAGAAAGGCGGCGACTGCAACCGCAATCACCAGCGCGGACAGTCCCAGATATAGCAGGCCTCGGCCATTGCCCTTCTGGCGAAAAGGGAGTTGTCGGATAAGGGACATAATGGGGAACTTGGAAGAATGTGGGTCTAGTGTACGAAGCTGCGAGGTGGCCTGCATCCGCAAGCCGAACCGTTGCTCTGAAACGCCGCTTAGACTGCTAGACTTCGCTTGCGTTTCGCCAATAACCGGGAGCATTCATGAAACTGATTACAGCAGTGATCAAGCCGTTTCTGCTGGACGAGGTGCGGGAAGCCCTGTCCGCGGTTGGTGTGCACGGCATGACAGTCACCGAGGTCAAGGGATTTGGTCGCCAGAAGGGCCATACCGAGCTGTACCGTGGCGCCGAGTATGTCGTCGACTTCCTGCCCAAGACCAAACTGGA
>JBFKIN010000413.1:0-2930 GCA_041632255.1 Oceanococcus sp.
CGGGTGATTCGGGCGGAAGGTGTACTCACCGGCCCAGGCAAAATCGCCGACCGTGGTATTGAAGCTGACCCCGAACATGTGCCGGTTTTCCGGATATTCCGCCTGCACACGAACCGTATCGACCGGCAACGGCTCTTCGGCCAGACGCAGGGCGCCGATATTGCCCAGACCCGCGCCACAGTTCAGCGCCAACTCCGCGGCATTGGTGGCATCGCCCACGCAGGTTTCTTCAGCCGCATAGACGCTGACCGCCGGAATGCGCGAGTGCGTGTTGGTGTAATAAAACCCGATTTCCGTGCCGTTGTTGAAGTTCTCGGCGAAGTACTTCAGCGCGATGCCGTACTGATTGCCATCCTGCGGCTCGTTGTCCGGCAGGCGGTAAATCGTGCGGCCACCGGCCGAACCGATGTTGAAGGGATCCTCCGGATTGTCCTGCGACTCGTACAGGTTCTGCGGATCTTCCGGCGCCTTGCCGAAGGACAGCATCGCGTACTGGCCGCCCTGTTCACCGCCACCCAGGGTGTCGCTGACCGAGAAGAAGGTACCCGGGGCATCGATGCGGACGGGCAGCCATTCGTACTGGTAGAAGACCTCGACCGCGAGGTTCAATGAGATATCAGTGCTGGCATAGAGCATGCCAACCGGCTGGAACAACTCGCCCAGGTCAAAGCCGGGCAGGCGCAGACGCACCTGGTCGGGCGGGTTCACGGTATTGATACTGTTCAGCGGCAGCGCGCTGCTTTCGCCCCAGACAAAGCCCTGGCGACCGACACGGATGCTGACATCACGATCGCCAATTGGCACGAATGTCGAGATGTAGGCATCGGTCAGCTCGAAATGCGTGCCGAACTGTTCGTACACGTCATCCGGCAGCGCCGTGTTGCGGGGCTGCAAGGTCGTGTCCGGATGATATTCATCAAACCCGACATAGGTGTCGTTGAACATCCAGATGCCGCGGGCCAGCAGGTTGAAATTACCCCAGCTCAGCGACAGCTTGGTGTTGAGCTTGGCGGCAGCGGAAACGATGTCGCCGTTGTCGAAATTCAGGTTGCCGTTGTCGCCGTTGATGTTGAAGGAACCAGGGGCGTTGACGTAGGCCAGATTCAGCGCCGGGTCGGTGGTGCTGTTGCAGGTGCCCCCGATCAGGCCACGCGACTCGTACTCGCCCGCGTCCCAGTACTCGCGGGAACTCGCCGACGGGTCATCCGTCGTGTTGGCGCCCGTACACAACCCGGGTTGCAGGTTCACCTTGCCGATGAGGTCGGGATCGCGTTCCTCCACGCGGACCGCCACACCCAGCGTGAAAAAGCTCTCCACCGAGCCGTACACATCACCAATATCGAACTGCAGAGCCTGCGCGGGCACCGCCATCACGAAGGTGGTGAGCGTCGACAGGCGCACAGCCGTCTTCATTACGGAATTTTTCTGCACCACGTTTCCCCCAAGTTCTAAGCGACCGGTCATCAATCGTTCCCGAACCGGACAGAGCCACCAAGCGGCCCATGTTTGTCCAGTCTACTCCAGCAGGTGATTTGTAACAGACGCTCCGGGGACAGGCAAGCGAAATGCTTGGTTTTCCAATGCTTACGCGCCCTCCATCCGCCATATGACCGCAGCCATCCGGCCGCAGCGCCCATCTCGCCGATAGGAAAAAAACGCGGCCTGCTCCGCATGCGTGCAGCGCATGCAGGCGTCGATCCGGTCCACACCCAGTGCCTGGAGCTCCATGCGGGCGATGCCTTGCAGATCAGCCTGCCAGCGGTCGTCACGCCCCGGCCGGAACGCCGCCCCCAGCGCCGGCTTCCCGGCAATGAAGGCCTCACGAACCTCCGGCCCCACTTCGAAGGACTCCGCGCCGATGCAGGGCCCCAGCCAGGCCTGCAGCTCGACACCAGGCCGCCGCGTCCTCAGCCGGGCCACCGCCGCATGCAGCACGCCCGCCTGCAGACCCCGCCATCCCGCGTGTACCGCGGCGATCAGCCCGCCTTCGCGTTCCGCGATCAGCACGGGCAGACAATCCGCCACCATGACCGCACAGACCACACCGGCCCGGTCGGTCCAACTGGCATCGGCAACGGCGGGGCCGTCGTCCGCCGTCACCACCCGGCAGCCGTGCACCTGCTCCAGCCAGCACGGCTCGGAAGGCAGATTCAGCGCTCGACGCAGCCGCCGTCGGTTCTCCTCGACCGCCGCATCCTCATCGCCCACATGGGTGGCCAGATTCAAGGAGGCGTAGGGTCCAGAGCTGACTCCGCCCGCGCGCAGGCTGAAGGCGGCACGGACCCCGGGGATGGCTGGCCAGGACGGTTCAATCCACTCCGTCACGCCAGCCCTCCAGGACGCCCTGAAGATCTGCCGGCAGCGGCGATTCCCAGGACATCTCCTCGCCGCTCACCGGATGGGCGAGGGACAGGGTGCAGGCATGCAAGGCCTGGCGACCCAGCGACTGACGCCAGGGGTCACCGCGTCGGCCATAGGCCGGGTCACCGATCAGCGGGTAGCCCGCATGCTGCATGTGGACGCGGATCTGATGGGTGCGGCCGGTCTCCAGCCGCACCCTCAGCAGGGCATGGCGCTCGAACTTCTCGGCAACCCGGTAATGGGTCACCGCGTCGCGCCCGCCGGGGCGAACCACGTAACGGGTGCGGTCGCGCGGATGCCGACCCAGCGGCGCATCGATCGTGGCGCCGGCGACCGGCACCCCCCAGACCAGGGCCAGATATTCACGGCGCACGCTGCGCTCCTGTATCGCTCGCACCAGAGCGGTCTGCGCTTCGGCCGTTCCGGCAATGACCATCAGACCGGAGGTGTCCTTGTCCAGCCTGTGCACGATACCGGCCCGCGGCACGCCGGCCAGCGCCGGACGATAGTGCAGCAGCGCGTTCTGCAGGGTGCCATCCGGCTGGCCAGCGCCGGGGTGGACGGTGAGC
>JBFKIN010000414.1:0-2920 GCA_041632255.1 Oceanococcus sp.
CCGACAACCTGCCCAAGACCCGCTCGGGCAAGATCATGCGCCGCCTGTTGCGGGCCATCGCCAAGGGCGAGGAGATCACCCAGGACATCTCGACCCTGGAGAATCCGGCCATCGTGGCGCAGCTGCAGGGCAAGGACTAAGAGCGGATGCGCCCGCCGCCCTGCGGGTGCCGTGAGTCGGGGCGGGGCGGCGCGGAAATGCGCCGTTGCGCCAAAGCGCCGCGGTGGCAAGCCGGCCTGCCAAGTCAGATCGGGGCCGCAGACTCCGCGGCCCGGTAGATGGACGTGTCAGGCGCCCGGTCGTGTTTCGGCGGGCCGGCTTCAGGCCACGGACCCCGGTCTTGAAGTCGCGGGCCGAGCGGGGGCTGTTGGTCTGATGGCCGACACCAGGGCGGGGTCATTGATCAGGCCGCGTCCCGCTGTGGCAGCTGCACCACCTTGCCCAAGCGGCGGCCGATCGCCTCATTCGGCCAGTGCACGATGCTGATCTGGCCGCTGCGGTCCTCGACCAGGGCGGTGCAGGATTCCACCCAGTCGCCGCAGTTGTGATACGTCGTTGCGGCGATGGGCCGGATTTCGGCGTGGTGGATGTGGCCGCAGATGGCGCCGTCCAGGTCGCGGCGGGCGCATTCCCGGGCCACGGATTCCTCGAATTCCGTCACGATGTTGACCGCGGACTTGAGCTTGCGCTTGGCGTAGGCCGAGAGCGAGAAATAGGGCAGGCCCAGGCGCCGGCGCGCCCTGTTCAAGTAGCGGTTGCCCAGCATCATGCCGTGGTAGGCCGCATCTCCCGCACGGGCGATCCAGCGATGATAGCGGGTGATGACATCGAACAGGTCGCCGTGCAGGACGAGCAGGCGGCGACCGTCGGCGGTCTCGTGGATCGCTTCGTTCACCAGCCGGATATTGCCGATTGCAAGCCGGTAATCGACGAACTTGCGCAGGAATTCGTCGTGGTTTCCGGTGACATAGACCACCCGCGTGCCGCGCCTGGCCCGGGTGAGAATCTTGCGGATGACATTGCTGTGGCTCTGCGGCCAGTAGAAAGTCTTCTTCAGTTGCCATCCGTCGATGATGTCGCCGACGAGGTACAGGTATTCGCACTCATGCTGGCTGATGAAATCGGCCAGTGCCTCCGCCTGGCATCCGGGGGTGCCCAGATGCACATCCGAGATCCAGATTGACCGCACTTTGTACTTGACGGGTTCATGCTGCTTGAACTGTTTTTCCATGGGCGCAGCCTGCACCCTGCGCGTGACGTCCCCTTGTCAGCGGCGTGACAGTCCCGTGACGCGTCGTCAAGCCGGGTGGCTTTCGGTATCGTATGCGCCTTTTCTCCGTGCCGGGCGTCCCTGCTGCGGGGAGGTGGGTCACGGCTTGATGCGACCTGCACTCCAGCGCTGTTGGCCCTGCACCTTGACCGAGCGTAGATGATGAAACTGTTGGTAGTCGGCGGCGGCGGCCGCGAACATGCCCTGGCCTGGAAGCTGGCCCAGTCACCGCGGGCGAGCGCAGTGCTCGTCGCGCCGGGCAATGCCGGAACCGCGGCAGAACCGGGGCTGCGCAATGTGCCGGTGTCCGCCGAGGATGTGCCGGGCCTGGTGAAGCTCGCGCAAGACGAGGCGGTGGATCTGGTGGTCGTCGGTCCCGAAGCCCCGCTGGCCGCCGGGTTGGTGGACCAGTTGCAGGCGGCCGGCGTCCGGGCCTTTGGCCCCAGCCAGGCGGCGGCAGAGCTGGAAGCCTCCAAGGCGTTCACCAAGGACTTCCTGGCCCGCCACGACATTCCCACCGCAGCCTACGGCAACTTCACGGAACTGGACGCCGCGCTGGATTATCTGGGCCGCATGTCAGGCCCCTACGTGGTCAAGGCCGACGGGCTGGCTGCGGGCAAGGGGGTGATCGTCACCGAGAGTCGCGACGAGGCCGAAGCCGCCGTCCGCGACATGCTGGAAGGCAACCGCTTCGGCGATGCCGGCCATCGCGTGGTGATCGAGGATTTTCTGGCGGGCGAGGAGGCGAGCTTTATTGCCCTGGTTGATGGTGAGAACGTGCTGGCCCTGGCCTCCTCGCAGGACCACAAGCGCGCTCTGGACAATGATGAAGGCCCCAACACCGGCGGCATGGGCGCCTATTCGCCCGCGCCCATCGTCACCGAGGCACTGACACAGCAGGTGATGCAACAGGTCATGCTGCCCACCGTCCGTGGCATGGCGGCCGAGGGCCGGCGCTTCACCGGTTTCCTGTATGCCGGTCTGATGATCGCGCCGGATGGCGGGATCAAGGTGCTGGAATTCAATGTGCGCATGGGCGACCCGGAAACGCAGCCGATCCTGTTCCGCCTGCGTTCGGACCTGATTGAGGTGATCGAAGCGGCGCTGGATGGGCGCCTGGACCAGGTCAGCCTGGACTGGGACCCGCGCAGCTGCGTCGGCGTGGTGCTGGCCGCCGGCGGCTATCCGGGCGACTACGCCAAGGGTGATGCGATCAGCGGCCTGGATGTGAACTTCGGTCCGGATATCAAGGTCTTTCATGCAGGCACCCGGCTCAATGGTGACACCGTCGAAACGGCTGGTGGACGGGTGCTGTGCGTCTGCGCGCTGGGCGCGGGTCTGGCTGCTGCGCGGCAGGCTGTGTACACGGCCGTGCCGCAGATCCGTTGGCAGGGTGCGCAGTACCGCAAGGACATCGGCGCCAAGGGTCTGGCTCGCCTGTAGCGGCGGGCTTTTCCTGCGGCGGGCAGGATGTCTGCCGTGATGAACGGTCGCTGGCGCGTTGTCGGGGTGGCCCAGCAGGGTGCCGGTCCCCCGGTTTCGCGGCGGCCTGCCGAGGCCATACGCTGCGCAGACAGGAATGGGAGATTCGCCGTCATGACCGCCTGGGAGGGCAATGCATGAAAAGCACAATTCAGATTATCCTCGGCC
>JBFKIN010000415.1:0-2910 GCA_041632255.1 Oceanococcus sp.
GGAAATGCATTTTCTGCCCGGGGGAGAAGAATCCGATGCGCGTGGCCCCGAACTGCAGCAACTGGACAACAAGCTCAATGTGCTGATCCAGATGTTTGCCGGATTCTGGCGGGCGCAGAGCGAGCTGCCGCCCCCGGTGGCGGTGACGGTCTCGCTGGGCGGTCTGCGTTTCGACGCCGGCGCGCTGGAAGACGCGGCGCAGGCACCGCGCAGCGTCGCCCTGTATCTCAATGACGCGCTGCCTCAGCCGCTGGTGCTGCCGGTGGAAGAGGTGCTCGCGACGGACGATGGCCGCCGTGAGTTGCGCTTCGCGCCGCTGTCCGAAGATCTGTCTGATGCGCTGTCCCGGCACATCTTCCGGCGCCATCGCCGGGCACTGGCCCAGAATCGTCAGGCCTCGAATTTGCATACGGAGCCTGAATGACATTTTCTTGACGCGGCGCGGTGAAAGCTACCTCCCATAAGGCGACGAAAACATGTCGCGGTTGAGAGGAGATCGCATGCAGCAGGCCCTGAGTCTCAAGATTAGCCAGAAGGTGGCGATGACGCCCCAGCTGGCGGAGTCCATCCGCTTCCTGCAGCTGTCGGCGGAGGAACTCGCCGAAGAGCTCAAAGCCGCACTGGAAGACAATGTCATGCTCGAGGTGGACGAGGAGGTCCCCGCGCAATCGACCGTGTCAGTCGATGACGATACGCTGCCACGGGATGGCTGGACCGTCAGCGGTCGGCAACCGTCCGGCGATGACGATTATCGTTTCGAGGACCGGCTCGTCGAATCCGAACACAAGGTCCCGATGCGCATCCTGGAGCAGGCCCAGCTGCAACTGGCGGACGACGCCAGCCTGCGTATCGCGGCGGCCATCGTCGACGCCACTGACGACAACGGTTATCTGCGCTGTTCCACCCGGGTGATCGCCAACGAACTATCGCTCACCGAGCCGGTGAATCCGGATGAGGTGGAAGCGGTCCTGCACGTGCTGCAACGCCTGGAGCCGGTCGGCTTCGGCGCACGCAATCTCTCCGAATGCCTGCATATCCAGCTCGAAGAGCTGCCCGAGGCCATGCCCGGTCGCAGTCTCGCGCTGCTCATCGTGGATGACCATCTGGACCGTCTGGCGCGCCTGGATCTGGACGGGCTCGGTCAGGCGCTTGACGCTGACGAGAAGGCCATTGCGGAGGCCATCCGGCTGATCCGGAGCCTCAGCCCCAAGCCTGCGGCAGAAGTCGAGCTGGCCAGCATGGTCATACCCGATGTCTGCGTGGAATCGGGCGAGCATGGCTGGAGCGTGTCGCTGAACAACTCCGCCGTGCCCAGCCTGCGCATCAACCCCGAGTATGAACGCGCCGTGTCGGCCGACAACCGGGCCAAGGCCCTGCGGACCCAACTGCAGGAAGCCCGCTGGTTGCTGCGCAGCGTGGAGATGCGAAATGACACCCTGCTGCGTGCCACCCAGTACATCTTTGAATGCCAGCAGGCGTTTCTCCAGCGCGGCCAGACTGCACTGTGCCCGCTGACCCTGCGCCAGGTGGCGGATGCCATCGGCGTGCACGAGAGCACCATCTCGCGTATCACCACCAGCAAGTATGTGCAGACGCCGCACGGAGTGTTTTCCCTCAAGACATTCTTCCCCAGCCAGCTGGTGACGGCGGAAGGCGTCTCTGCCTCGGGTACGGCGGTCAAGGCGATGATAGAGAAGCTGGTCAGCGGCGAGCCGCCTGAGCAGCCGCTGCGCGATGTCGACATCGCGGCCATTCTGGCCCGCCGGGGCGTCAAAATTGCCCGCCGGACCATTGCCAAGTATCGCGAGGCGCTGGGCATTGCATCCTCCAAGGACCGGCTGGAGCAATATCGGATACAGTCTGTGATGCAGCGGCGGGTTTATGGATACGCAGATACCAAACTGGCCAGCTGACGGCCGGGTGTGGGAGGGAAATATGGATAACATCAGAACTGTCGTCGTCGATGATCACGTCGATTTCCGCCGGCTCGCCCAGGTCCTGCTCGAAGAGGTCGAGGGCGTGGAGCTGGTCGGTCTGGGCAGTGACGGCGAAGAGGCCATTCACCTGTGCGAGAAGCTCCGACCAGACCTGCTGATCATGGACCTGTCCATGCCGCGCATGGGCGGCATTCAGGCCACCCGCCTGATCAAGGCGCAGGACGAGGCCCCTATCATTGCGATCGTCAGCATCTACGACGACTCCGAGCATCGTTCCCATGCTGCCAAGGCGGGTGCGGACGCGTTCATCAACAAGGCCGACTTCCTGGGTTCCGTGGCGCGGCTGATCGAAGAAATCCGGAGGGGTGATGTCGACTTCGCGCATTTTGCTGCTTGACGGTGACGCCGAGCGCGCCACCCAGATTCATGCCGTGCTGGAATTCGTGGATTACAACCCCGAGATCCATGATGTCGACGAGGATCAAATGCCGTCCGACCAGCCCCGGGAGTTCCTGGCGGTCATTCTCGGTCGCCTGAACAAGGGGCAGCGTGATGTCGCACGCAAATGGTTGAAAGCGGATCCGCAGCATGCGCCCTTGCTCCTGCTGCCCGAGCTGCACGGCGAAACCCTGGGCTTCGACGAGGCGGATGTGTGGTCCCTGGATTATCCGATCCGTGCACCCCAGCTGACCGAAATTCTCCGGCGCATCAGCGTTCAGCATCTGGACGCCCAGGAGGTACCGCAGGCCGAGGGGCCAACCGGCAACACCCTGGCGATCCGGCGAGTGCGCAAGATGATCTCGCAGGTGGCGGCATTCGACACGACCGTGCTGGTGACCGGCGAATCAGGTACCGGCAAGGAAGTGGTGGCGCGTGCCATCCATGAAAGTTCCGGCCGCCGCGGCCGACCCTTCGTCGCCGTCAACTGCGGTGCGATTCCCTCGGAACTGCTGGAATCGGAACTGTTCG
Source organism: Oceanococcus sp. (assembly GCA_041632255.1). Lineage (GTDB taxonomy): Bacteria > Pseudomonadota > Gammaproteobacteria > Nevskiales > Oceanococcaceae > Oceanococcus. Next base: position 2,907 of record JBFKIN010000415.1, read on the forward strand.
GCCA
>JBFKIN010000416.1:0-2907 GCA_041632255.1 Oceanococcus sp.
AACAGCGAACGACTGGCCGGCTTGATCTGGTAATAGGCCAGGATCACCAGGCCAAAATCGGCAAACAGGACCAGCGCCCGCGCGAGCTCCGACAGGCGCCGCTCAGTCATCGCCGCCGCGGCCTTCCGCATCCTCCAGTCGCGCCGGTGGCAGTTCGGCGTCACTGCGTGATGGCGTCGCCAGATGACGGGCCTCGATCAGGCGGTGTATGCGCAGTGCCAGCGTCTGATGGGCCACCGCAGAGTTCACCCTCAGCACGTTGGACATCACCGCCACCGCGTAGCGCAACGCCGGCTGACCGGCCGGATACTCGATCAGTGCCACCGAAGCGAGCCGGTTCTGCTTGTTCCCCATGTATTTGCGGCAGACGAAGCCGGGCTCCGGCGCGCAGGAGTAAAGCGAACCGGATTTGAAGTACACCGCGGCCGGATGCAGCACCGGATGCGAGGCATAGCGGATGCGGCGCTGGGTCATGTACAGCAGGCGCTTGGCCTCATCGCTGGACCAGGCGTCGACAAAGCGGCCACTTTCGATCAGTCCCAGCATGCGGACCAGTTCACGCGGAGTGGCGGTGCTGTTGGTCCCGCTGATGCGAGCCTTGCCGGCGCCGGTGAAAAGGCTGCCCTGGCGCAGCCTTTCGGGATCCAGGCCATTGCGCCGCAGAGGCGGCAACAGCGCCGCCAGCAGCAACTGCCCGCGCTGGTGTGCCGTCAGGCCGCGCAGCAGAGCATCGCGCGGCCCCTGCTCGGCCGGATAATCCCGTCCGAAATGCTGGATCGCGGCCAGTTCCTTCATCGCCATCGAGGCCGCGGCATTGGAGCTGGCGGAGAGCATCCAGTCCAGATATTCCCACAGATTTCCGGCATCACCCTGCCTGATGGGACGAGATTGCAGGCGGCCGCTGGCCGCATCGATGATCGGCACCTTGTGCTCGTCGCTGACGATGTACTCATCCGCCACGATCCGGGTGTCCCGCAGGATGCGTTCCCGCGCCGCGATGTCGTCCGGATACAGATCAGCCAGCTTCTGCAGCCAGGCCAGCATGACCAGAACCTTGCCTACGCTGCCGACATTGGCCTGGTAGTCGCCCTGGTGGGCGGCGTAAACAGGCTGGCGCGGGTTGCTCAGGTCGAGCAACGCCACACCGTAGTTTTCCGCCTGCTCGCCAAGCGCCGCCTTCAGCGCTGCGCTCAGCGCGGGATCAGCGGCCGGCAGTTCACTCATCGCCAGGCGGGGCGAACGCACCGCGCTGCCGGCCAGGCGCGCGCCCGCCGGCAGACTGGGCTTGGCACTCTGAGCTTCACGTGCGACCTCAAGCCGACGAATGCCGGTGCGCTCGGTCTGGTCCAGCGGATAGGCCTGGGCCGCGCCCATGGCCAGCAGCAGCATGCAGAACAGGAACCGGACCATCATCGCAGCGCCTCCAGCTCGACCTTGCGACCGGCCGCGGCGCGCAATCCGGCATCCAGGGACAGCAGATAGGCGTTGCTCCGGGCCCGGTCACTCTGCAGGAAGGGCCGGATCTGGTTCAGGTACAGCCGCCCGTTGGCGAATGCGAACTCCACATCCGCCGGCGCAGGCCGGCCCTGCGCATCGATCAGTTGCGGATAACGCTGAGGCAGGCTGCGGGCCACTGCCAGCAAGGCCTCGATCTCGGCCGGCTGCAACAGCACCTCCGGGCCCTGCGCCGGCACCAGGGCGCTGCCGCCACCGGGCAGGATCTGTCGCGCGCGCGGCTCGGTCGCCGAGGCCAGCAATTCCACCTCGCTGCCATCCAGCCTGATGCGCAGGGATTCCGCCGCCTGGCCCTCGACCCCGCCGCCGACGCCCTCATTGGTCGCCACCGTGACCCAGCCGCTGTCATTGCTCCCCAGGTCCGCCGTGATCATCACCCCGGACTTGTCTGCCGGCACCGTGCGGTGCAGCAGCACGGCCACATAAAGCTGCTCGGGCTGATCCATGAGCGCCTGGCGCCAGCCATAGGCCCGCTCGGTGAACGGCGAGGCCCAGACCCGCCGGATGGCCTCCAGGATATTGTCCAGCCCGACCACATGGGGCACGGTCAGGTTGAGCCCCGCGCCGGTGAAGCCCGGCAGATCCTCGACATTCGTGTCCGAGCGCACGAAGACGCCGTAACTGCCATCCGGCCCGAAGACATCGGCCAGGGCCGCAGCGAGGCTGCGACGGAATTCCGCGCTGAACGCCCGCCCTTCGATGAGGCTGCGCAGTTCCGCCAGCAAGGCGCTGGTCGCCTGCTGTCTGCGCGGCCCCTCCTCCATGGCATGCAGGCGCTGATAGCCTTGGCGCATCCAGTCGAGCACGCTCCCCTGGCCGTTGGGTGCCGGCGCATCCAGCACCGCGGCGCGGAATGCGCCGAAGGGAATGGCCAGGCCCGAAGACACCTGGCCCGGATATCGCGACGCCAGCTCTCCGAGCTTGGCCGCCTTGGGACCGACACTGCGGCCGGAATCATCAGCCCGGAGGCCCGCCATGGGCAAGGGATTGCGCCGCGACAGATCCAGCCGGGCCATGTCGACCCGGATGCTCACGGCCCGCTCGGCCTGACGCGGGAACAAAGCCGCCCATTGCGGGCCATCTTCGGCCAGCCGGACGACCCCGGCGGGACTGGCCGCCAGCACGACCTGGCGACCGTAACGGCCTGCCAGCTGCTCCAGCCACTCCGACCCGACCACGACATTGGGCACGCCCAGATTGCGCGCGAGCAACTGCACATGAGACAGGGCATTGCCTTCCGCCGCTGTGAGGATGCCAGCCACCGCCGGCAGATCGGCCGCCGACTCCGGCGCCAGGACGATGGCGGGCGAACTGCTTTCACCCAGGGCGCTCAGGGGCTGGAGCGGGCCTCGCGCCAGCCCCGGGTTGAGGGCCCGCAGACCGCTGCTGACC
>JBFKIN010000417.1:0-2895 GCA_041632255.1 Oceanococcus sp.
GACGTGACCACCGGCGCTGGTGCGGCCATCACGGCGGTGGATACGGCGCTGGACACGGTCAACAGCACCCGGGGTGACCTGGGCGCGGTGCAGAACCGCCTGGAGTCGAAGATCGCCAGTCTGCAGACCACCTCGGAAAACCTGTCGGCTGCCCGCTCGCGGATTCGCGATGCGGACTTCGCCGCAGAAACCGCGGCCCTGACCCGGGCGCAGATCCTGCAGCAGGCCGGCACGGCGATGCTGGCCCAGGCGAATGTGGCCCCGCAGAACGTGCTCAGCCTGCTGGGATGAGGGCATTAGCCGCTTGACGCAGAACGGCCGAATCACCGGAATTCACCGGTGATTCGGCTCAGTATCGGAGACCCACAATGATTGACGTATCTTCCCTTACGCACCTGGCCCAGCAACAGCCGGTCGCGCCGGATATCCTGCGCCCGGTCCGTGCTGTGTCGCCGGTGGATGCGGCCCGGGGAGCGGAATCGGGCGGAGCGCGCGATTCATCCGAACGACGCAAGTTCGAGGGGCTGAGCGAGAACATGATCCGGAGTTCGGACTCCTCGCTGCAGTTCCGCATCGACCAGGACAGCGAACGGCTGGTCGTCAGTCTGCTGGACCAGCACGGCGAGGTGATCAGGCAGGTGCCATCCGAGGTTGTGCTGCGGATCGCCCAGCGGATCGAGCAGATTCAGTCCAGCGGCAAGATGGGCTTTGACGTCCGGGCCTAGGGCACGCGGATTGCAGGTAGGCGGCAATGGCAACCATTTCTTCAGCAGGCGTCGGATCCGGACTTGACGTAGCGGCTCTGGTCAACAATCTGGTGTCGGCCGAGCGCCTGCCCTTTGCCCAGCAGCTGAATCGTCAGGAGTCGCGAACCAATTTTCAGCTGTCAGGGCTGGGCGCGCTGAAGAGTGCCATCGACCAGCTCAATACGGCCCTGGGCAAGCTCGACGATCCCGACGTGATCAGCGCCCGTCAGACGACGGTGGCGGATGAGAGCTTCTTCACCGCGACGGCCAGTGCAGGCGCCGGCATCGGCAGCTACCAGGTGGAAGTGTTGCAGCTGGCGCAGTCCCATCGCATGGCCACGGCGACGCCGCTGGCCTCCGCCGACGCCGAAGTGGGCGAAGGCAGCCTGGATATTTCCCTGGGCGGACAGAATTTTTCGGTGAACATCGCGGCCGGGGCCACGACCCTGAGTGACATCCGCGATGCCATCAACAATGCCGCGGACAACCCCGGTGTGGTGGCCACGATCATCAATGGAGATGCCGGTGCCGTCCTGGTGCTGGGCTCCGGTGATACCGGCAGCGACAGCGAAATCCAGATTGCCGCTGGCGCGGGCAGTTCTGCCGGGCTTACGAACCTGGTCCAGGATCTGGCTACCACGCAGTCTTTTCAGGATGCCCAGATTCGTATCGACGGCCAGTTGATCACCTCCAGCTCCAATACGGTCAGTGGGGCCATTGACGGCCTGAGCATCACGCTGAAACAGGCGACGGCAGGGGCCAGCTACGCACTGGGCGTGCAGCGCGATGATGCGAGCTTCACCGAATCGGTGCAGGCCTTCGTGGAAGCCTATAACGCCTATCTGGACACGGCAGAGCAACTGGGTAGTGCAGACGCAACCGGGCAGGCGGCGGGCTCGCTGAACGCCGATTCCATGCTGCGTGGTTTGCGCAGCCAGCTGCGAATCGCGCTGTCGGACAGTTATGGCGCGGGTGCAACCAACACCTTGGGCGAACTGGGCGTCAGCCTGGACGTCGATGGTCGCATGACCCTGGACGAATCCGCGCTCGGCGAGGCGCTGGCCAGTGACGCCAGCGGCGTGCGCGCCTTCTTCAGCGGCAGCGGCAGTTTCACCGAGACGCTGACTCAACTCGCCGGACGCTATGTCGACAGCGACGGCGTGATCAGCAGCCGGATCGATACCCTGAATGCGCGCCTGGAGACCATCGGCGACCGGCGTGACGCCCTGGACCTGCGGATGGAGCAGGTCGAGGCGCGGTATCTGAGGCAGTTCACCGCTCTGGACGCCATGCTCGCCCAGATGCAGCAGGTGAGCAGCTATCTCGGCCAGCAGCTGGCCAATCTCCCCGGCGTGCGTAGCGGAACCGGCTCCTCGTCCTGACCGGACGGGTTGAAAGGGGCCAAGCCTCAAGAAATCTCCCGCCGGACCGATAACCAACCCAGCACATAAAGGAGATTGCCGATGTACGCTGCCACCAACGCCTACGCTTCCAGCGCCTACCAGAATGTCGCGACCAGCAGTGGCGTCGCAGCGGCCGATCCGCATGGCCTGGTCAGCCTGCTGCTGGGCGGTGCCATCGAACGCGCCGGGGCCGCGCGGGTGGCGCTGATGAATGCCGACTATGCGCAGGCCGCCAGCAAGATCGGCGCCGCCGGCGTCATCGTCGCGGAACTGCGCAGTTGCCTGGATCATGACCAGGGCGGTGAACTCGCAGGAGAACTCGAGAACCTCTATGACTACGTGCAGCGGCGCCTGTTGCACGCCAACCGTCGCCGGGACCAGGAGGCGCTGCTGGAGTGCATGGACCTGCTGTCACAGATTTACGCCGCCTGGCTGGACATCGGCCAGCGCTGAGTGGCGTCACCAGTCACTGCGCTGTCGACAGCTCCCATGTCACTGCCCGAGGGCCCCTGCTACGAGGACGTCTGCGCCCTGCGCCTCGACACCGGGGACTGCACGGTGTCAGATCAGGCCAACATGGCCGTCCTGACCGCGGTATCTGCCCTGGAAATGCATTTTCTGCCCGGGGGAGAAGAATCCGATGCGCGTGGCCCCGAACTGCAGCAACTGGACAACAAGCTCAATGTGCTGATCCAGATGTTTGCCGGATTCTGGCGGGCGCAGAGCGAGCTGCCGCCCCCGGTGGC
>JBFKIN010000418.1:0-2891 GCA_041632255.1 Oceanococcus sp.
CGCGTCAGGCCAGGCAACACGGCATTGCAGCGAATCCCGAACTGCGCACATTCCTTGGCGAAGCTCTGCGTCATGTTGATCACCGCGGCCTTGGTGATCGAGTAAATCCCCTGGCCCGCACCCGGGTGTAAACCGTTGATGGACGCAATGTTCACGACGGCACCGCCGCCTTCCCGCTTCATCAGCGAAGCGGCCAGCTGGCTCATCACCATGTAGCCGCGCAGGTTCACTTCGATGGTCTTGTCGATGGCGGGCAACGGCGTATCCATGATGTTGCCGAAATGGGGATTGGTTGCCGCATTGTTCACCAGGATATCGAGCCGGCCATACTCTTCATCCACCCGCTGGATCAGCGCCTGCATCTGTCCCACGTCCCCGGCATGGCAGGCGAGGGCGATGGCCTTGCCGCCGGCTGCAAGAATTTCGTCACGGACGGCTTCGATGCCTTCCTGCTTGCGACTGGACACGATCAGTTGCGCTCCCTGTCGCGCCAGGAGCAGCGCGATGGCCCGGCCAATGCCGCGACTGGCGCCGGTGACCAGAGCGACCTGTCCTTCCAGTGAAAAGAGATCCTTCATGCCATGTCCTCCAAAAAAATGACCCCGGCGAGCAGGCTCGTCGGGGTCCGGGTTTATCCCGCTTGGATCAGTAAACGAATACCGGTCCCGAGACCGTCTTCGCCAGGGTCTTGCCGCTCTCACCAGGCAGACCGGCGCCGATGGTCAACTTGTAGCGCCCCTGCGCCAGGCCATCCATCATCAGCAACGTGGGATTGGCGCCGGTCTTCCAGCGCCCCGGGACAACCTGGCCACTGGCATCGGTCAGCTGCAGATACTGATCAGCCTGTGCCGGCGCCACGGCTTCGCCAAACATGACGGCGACCCCGTCGCTGACCTTGCCGCCGCGATCGAGGGTGCCGGCGAATCGCACTTGCAGGCCATTGCCGGCCTCCTTCCACCAGGCGACAAGGGCCTCGGCCGCCGGACGCGTTCGAGCATCCACAAGCTCTGGCTCTTTTTCGCGCACAGTGGTCGCCGTGCTGGCGCTTTGCGTGGTGCGATTCGAGTCACTCGTGCGCGGCGCCGGAGCAGTTGTGGGCTCGGGGGCCACCGGCTCGGCGGGCGCATCCCGCTCGCTGGCGGCCGCTGCCGCCGTTTCCATGGATTCATCAACCTCGGCCGGGGCATCCCAGTCTTCGTCCATGGACATGTCGTCGGACGCATCGGCCTCCTCTTCATCGGTGGCGTTTGGCGTGGAGGAGCGGGCAGCCGGGGCCACGAAATCGGCGCGGGACAATGCCCGCACCGGTTCCGCAGCCGCCACTTCACGACGGGCACTGGAGGAAAAGACTTCCTGAACAGTCAGGCCGTCGTCCTTTTCCACTTTCGTGCCCCCTTCGCTCATGGTGAGACCGAAGTAAGTCGCTGCCGCAAGGACACCGATAAGGACAGCGACGCCGATCAGGCCTCTCCAGTTCGTCGGGACTACTGTATCGCCCCCAATTGCCGCCATAGTTCTCCTCCGATGGTTGGACGTGCACAGCCCGGAACAGGCTGCTCCCTCACGGCTGGCACATGACCAGCCCCGCCGCGATCCGCGACGACCCCGAGTTACTATCGTTCAAGCCCGGGTTGGCGTCAATGCGCGGTGGATGGCCTCGGCGCGTCGACCTGCCGGCGGCAAAGCCCGTTCGCGCAGCCTCGCTGCCGCGGGTCGCGAATCCCGCTGCCGAAAACGGCATAATGTGCAGTTCGCTGCGGCTTCAGACCGGCCGCTGGGCACAGGAGTTTTTCCAAGAGTGATCGATCTCAAAGCGGAATCGCGACTGCCGACGCGATTTGGCACTTTCCGGATGCGCGTATTCGCCGATCCAGCCGATGGCAAGGAGCATGCTGCATTGTCCCTGGGCGAATGGACGCCTCAGGACGCTGTGCTGTGCCGCCTCCATTCCGAATGCCTGACCGGCGATGTGCTGGGCAGTCTGCGCTGTGACTGCGGCCAGCAGCTGGACGCCGCGATGCAGCGGATCGCAGAGGCCGGGCAGGGCGTTCTGCTGTACCTGCGACAGGAGGGGCGAGGAATCGGTCTGGCCAACAAGATACGAGCCTATGCCTTGCAGGATGCCGGGGCGGATACGGTCGAAGCCAACGAACGTCTCGGCTTTGCCCCGGATCACCGGAGTTACGACGTGGCCCTGCAGATGCTGAAAGAACTGGGCGTGCACCGGCTGCGCCTGATGACCAACAACCCGCGCAAGATCGCAGCGATGGAGGCCGGCGGCATCGAGGTGCTGGAGCGCCTGCCGCATCAGTGCGGCGCCAATCCGCACAATGAAGCCTACCTTTTCACGAAGGCGCAGAAGCTCGGCCATATGCTCGACATGCCGGAACAGGATCGGGACTGAGCATGGCGCAATCGCGTGACGGGCAGGGCGAAGGACTGATCGACAAGGTGCAGCGCGGAGGCCAGGCTGCGGTCGCGCCGGTGGGCGGTGCGATCAAGGACGCCGGCATTGTGGCGCTGCGGACATGGCGGGTCGTTCGTGGCGCCCGCCCGCTGCTGCGCCTGCTGGGCAACGAGGACGATGTCAACCGCGCCCAGTTGTCCGAGGCGATCGACGCCCTGTTCCGCGAACTCTACGCCCATCCGCTGATTCATCAGAGCGAGCGGGTCACGGGTTTTCTGCGGCAGCACCGCCTCATTCCCAACGAACAGTCGACGGAAGACCTGATCCGCTTTGTGGTTGATCAGTTGGTGCAGCGCAGCCCGGTGCCGATCCCTGACGCGCTGATCAATGAATTCTGGACATTCTTCGACGAGCTGTTTTCCAGTCCGGAGCTCAAGGGTCTGGGCGAACTCAGCCTCGACATGGTCCGACTGGTTCTGCATAC
>JBFKIN010000419.1:0-2886 GCA_041632255.1 Oceanococcus sp.
CTTGCGGCCATTCCGCAAATCTCCGCTCTGTTTGCGATCAGCGGAGACTTCGACCTGATCGTCGTGCTCGAGGCGCAGGGCACCGAAGCCCTGAGCCAGCTGCTGGATCAGATCAGCAGTCTTGACGGGGTTGTCCGCACCAAATCCTCGGTCATCCTGGAGACCAAGCTGCAACGCTGACCCGGCTGTCCGGGCACATATTCTTCACCCGCGCCGTGTCAGCCTCCGCCGTCAGGACTCTACGGCGGAGCGCGTGGGTGGACATGAAACAATCCTGGCAGACTGCCCTGTCGGCACCACGCCGCATCGCCCTGGCTTCGACCCGCCATCTCAAGGCCGAGGAGATCAACAACACGATCTTCGGCATTCGCCAGCACATGATCGACATGATCTGGTACGGGCTTTTTTGCATGGCCGTCATCGGCGTTCCAGCGTCCCTGTCCCGCGCCCTGTTCACCGGCTGGATGCCCATGTACGCGATACATATCCTCGCCGGCGCGATCGTCTGTCTGACCTTCATGTTCCGTCGACGCCTGCCATTTGCCTTCCGGCTTGGCGTGATGCTTGCCGTGTTCTGGACCATCGGCTTCACCGGCGCCCTGTCTCTGGGCCTTTACGGCGCCGGCATCTGGTGGCTGGCGATCAGCGCCCTTGTCGTGAGCGTGGCCGTTTCGGTCCGCGCCGGCATCGCCACCATGCTCGCCTGCACCGTGGTGGTCATCGTGATTGGCAGCGGTTTCGTCAATGGCAGCCTGAGCATCGGATTCGACGCCAACACCTACATCCGCTCGCCCAGTTCATGGGCCACCTTGCTGGTCACCATCACGGTACTGCCCACCTTCGTCTTCGTGGCCATCGCTGGCTACCAGCGGGCCACCCTGGAGCTCACCCACCAGCTGGAGCAGCAGCGCAGCGAGATCGAGCATCTGGCCACGCATGATGCGCTGACCGGGCTTCCCACCGTCGAGCTGGCCCGCGACCGACTGACCCAGGCCCTGGCTGCGATGTCCCGGCGTGGGCAGCACGTGGTGCTGATGTTCCTAGACCTGGATGGATTCAAGAGCATCAATGACAGCCTCGGCCATGCCGCAGGCGATGAGGTCCTGCGGGTGGTGGCCGAGCGTTTGCGCTGCCATCTGCGGGCTGAAGATACCGTGTCCCGCCAGGGAGGAGACGAATTCCTGCTGATCATTTCCACCTCGGCCACGGCAGACGCGGTCCTGGAGAAGGCTCGGGAGATTGTCGACCTGCTCGGCGAACCCATTCCCTACGAAGGCCATATGATGCAAGTGGGCGTGAGCATCGGCATCGCTATCGCACCGGAGCAGGGCGAGGATTTCGCGACCCTGACCCGGCATGCCGACACCGCCATGTACGCGGCCAAGCGCGCCGGAAAGAACTGCGTGCGCATGGCCGGGCCCATGCCGCGGGCCGCCACGGCACCCGAGGTGGCAGAGCCAGCCCAACAGGCGCTGGAGGGCTGATCCTTCTATCAGCCCGGATATCCCGAAACCTTCACTCGACCGCTCGGCGGCGCGGGTTCCTGCCCGGCCACCGGCTGTGCTTAAATCGCGTCATCACGTCGCCCGAATGACCATGGACCTGGAACAGCTGCAAAACTACCTACCTCAGCACGTCGTTCGCCGGCGCATACGCAAACTTGCCGTGCGCCGGGTGCGCAAGGACCTGATTCTGCACGGGAAGGCCGAGGGAGATCTGTCCGAAGACGAACTGGAATACCTGCTCGCGGATGCGGAAAAGGACGTCGTCGCCGATCTGAAGCAGACCGGCCTGATCGGCGCTCTCGCCCTGCTCGGCATCAACCTGTTCTAGGCTCGCATGTCGGTCTACCGCATGCTGCGCTTCACCGCTGTGGTCGCCCTGCTCCGGCGATTTCGACTGCGGCTGGTGCGCCTGCTTTTCGCTGTCGCCTTTGCGCTGGTGACCGCCTGGCTGTACGGCGACATCGCCACGTTCATCGACGAACGGCATCCCGACTGGTCCGGCCCCGCACTGGCATTGAAGACCGTGCTCATCTACCTCGTGCTGTTCTATTGCATCTGGGAGATCCACCGCATGATCCATGGCGACAGCGGCATCGAGCCGACCAGCCCGCCGACCGCCGTGCGGGAACAGCACAGCCCCGGCACTCTTGATCAACTGGCGGACAAACCACGCCTGCGCAGCCGCCGGGACGAGATTCTGGAGCGCCCCCAGGACTGATGTCGTCCGCGGAGCGACCAACCGCGGATCTCTTGGGTGTTGGCCCCGGCCTGGACCCGCCGCAGCGCCGGCCGAATCTCGCCGATTGTCACGCGGCGGCGGCCGCGCCCCGCAAAAGATAGACCGTCAGGGCGGCTTCGCCCCCTCCGCCACGCGACGCAAGCGATGTCTACTCTGCCGACAGGCCTAGAACTGCGGCGCCGGCAGGGTCACCCAGTCCGCCAGCGGGGTCATCACCGACCAGTCCGCATGGGCGAGATCATTGCCGTGAATGTTGTCACCGCTGTTGTGCTCGACCCGCCAGATGTTCGGGTCCAGCGGATTCTCGGACCGCCCGCCCCAGTCGACCTCGCCATCGCAGTTGCCGGCCAGAATCCAGCGATTGACCAGGTCGCGCTCGCCGGTCAGATTGGCCCCGGACGACTGGGCGCCCGGCACCCAGGTCGGACACAGCACGTTCACGCCCCGCGGATGGGCACGGGAAATCATGTCCTGGTAGCTCGCGATGACCTCGGCGCCACTCGAACTGCTCAGGTCATTGGTCACCCAGACCACCACGGCGCTGACTCCGGCCGTGCCGAACACGTCCTTGTCGACGCGTGAGGCGAGCGCGTTGTCGAGGCGGTCGCCACCGATCGCCTTGTGCACGAAGGACTTGCGCCA
>JBFKIN010000420.1:0-2882 GCA_041632255.1 Oceanococcus sp.
AACCGGACCAGGCCAAGCTCTACCGCCTGATCTGGCAACGGGCTGTGGCCAGCCAGATGATGCACGCGGTGTACAACACGGTCGGCGCGAACCTCGCCGCCGGCGATGTCGGCGTTTTCCGCGCCACCGGCTCGACGCTTGTTTCGCCGGGTTTCATCGCGGTCTACCTGGAAGGGCGCGATGACGAGGAAGACGACGACTCCGACACCCGCCTGCCCGAACTGAGCGAGGGCGACCTGGTGCCGCTGAACGACATCCTCAGCGTGCAGCACTTCACCGAGCCGCCGCCACGTTATTCGGAAGCGAGCCTGGTCAAGACGCTTGAGGAATACGACATCGGCCGGCCCTCGACCTACGCCAGCATCATCTCCACCCTGCTCAACCGGGAATATGTGGTGCTGGAAAGCAAGCGTTTCCATCCCACCGATGTCGGCCGCATCGTCAATGCCTTCCTGACCGAGAACTTCCACCAGTACGTGGACTACGAGTTCACCGCCCGGCTGGAAGACGAGCTGGACGCCGTTTCGCGCGGCGAGGAGGGCTGGATCAGCCTGCTCAACCAGTTCTGGGGCCCGTTCAACAAGCTGCTGGAAAACGGCCCGGACATGCCCTCGCCCAAATGGCGGGTGCTGGGGCAGGACCCCGAATCCGGCCGCGACGTGATCGCCAAGCTGGGCCCCTACGGCACCCATGTGCAGATCGGCACCAAGGACGACGAGGACAAGCCGAAGTTCGCCGGCCTGCGCCCGGGTCAGAGCATCTTCACCATCACGCTGGACGACGCGCTGGAGCTGTTCCGGCTGCCGCGCGATGTCGGCACCACCGAGTCCGGCCACAAGATCAGCGCCAATATCGGCCGCTTCGGTCCCTATATCCGCTATCGCGACCCGGAAGAGAAAAAGGACAAGTTCGTCTCGCTCAAGGAAGACGACCCCTACACCATCGAGGAAGCGCGGGCGCGCCAGCTGATCGCGGAAAAGCAGCAGGCCGACCGCGAGAAAATCATCCGCACCTACCCGGATGCCGGCATCCAGATTCTGAAAGGTCGCTGGGGCCCCTACATCACCGACGGCGACAAGAACGCGCGCATTCCGAAGGACATGGAGGTCGATGATCTTGATCTCGCCGCCTGCCAGGAACTGCTGGCCAAGGCGCCGGAGAAGAAGAAGCGCGGCGCTGCCGGTCGCAAGGCCAGCCCCAAAAGCAAGGCCGCGCCGAAGAGCAAGGCCGGCGCCAAGGGCAAAAGCAAGGCCAAGGCGTGAGCCGGGCCCGGCCCTGCCCACGGCGATCGCCCGCCACGGCCTGAGCCCGGCGGCCGAATCTGCGCCCCGCCCGTCCCATGGAACAGCCAGCGCCCCGCCACTGGCCGATCGAACAGGCCGCCCGCGCCCTGCGCCGTGGCGGGTTGCTGGCCTATCCGACCGAGGGCGTCTGGGGCCTGGGCTGTGATCCGGCCGATACCCTGGCCCTGGCGCGACTGCTCGCCCTGAAGCAGCGCCCCTGGCGCAAGGGCCTGATTCTGATCGCCGCCGACTGGTCGCAGCTGGCGCCCTGGCTGGCCATCGACAGCATGCCCGGCGCCTGCGCCGAGCTGTGGCCCGGCCACGTCACCTGCCTGCTACCGGCCCGCCCCCAGGTCTCCGAGCTGCTGCGGGGTGAACATCAGACCCTGGCGGTACGGATCAGCGACCACCCGCCGGTCCGGGCGCTCTGCCAGGCGTTCGGCGGCGCCATCGTATCGACCAGCGCCAATCGCCATGGCCGTCCCACGCCCTCCAGCCTGACCCGGCTGCGCCAGCAGTTCGGCTGCGCCGTCGACCATTACCTCAGCGCGCCGCTTGGCCATGCCCGGGGCCCGAGTCGTATCATGGACCCTTTCACCGGCCGGCAACTGCGCGCATGACCCCACCCCTCGAAGCAGTAGACCAGTTTCTGCGGCAGCTGCAGGACGACATCTGCCAGGGCCTCGAGTCGCTTGAGCCCAGCGCCCGCTTCCGGCGCGACAGCTGGGAGCGGCCGGAAGGCGGCGGCGGCGAAAGCCGGGTCCTGGATGGCGGCGAGGTGTTTGAACGCGGCGGGGTCAACTTCTCCCGGGTCCATGGCAAGGGCCTGCCGCCCTCCGCCACCGCGCGCAACCCGCAGCTGGCGGGGCGTGAATTCACCGCCACCGGGGTATCCCTGGTGATTCACCCGCGCAATCCGCATGTGCCCACCACCCACGCCAATGTGCGCTACTTCCAGGCCGGCGATATCTGGTGGTTCGGTGGCGGCTTCGACCTGACCCCCTATTACCCGGTGCACGAGGATGTCCTGCACTGGCACCGCTGCGCCCTCGACGCCGTCGGACCCGAGCGCTACCCGATCTTCAAACAGGCCTGCGACGAGTACTTTTACCTGCCGCACCGGCAGGAAACCCGCGGGATCGGCGGGCTGTTCTACGACGACTACGACGCCGGCGGCTTCGATGCCGCCTTCGACCTCACGCGCGCCGTCGGCGAGACCTTCCTGGCCGCCTATCTGCCCATCGTGGAACGCCGCAAGGACACCCCTTTCAGCCAGACCCAGCGGGATTTCCAGCTGTACCGTCGCGGCCGGTACGTGGAATTCAACCTGATCTACGACCGCGGCACCCTGTTCGGCCTGCAGTCGGGCGGCCGCACCGAATCCATCCTCATGTCGATGCCGCCCCTGGCGCGCTGGGATTACAACTGGTCGCCGCCGCCGGGCAGCGACGAAGCCGTGCTGTATGACTACCTCCGTCCACGGGAGTGGCTGGCGTGACCCTGACCGAACTGCGCTACATCGTCGCCCTGGACCGCGAGCGCCACTTCGGCCGGGCGGCCGAACGCTGCTTCGTCAGCCAGCCCACCCTGTCGGTGGCG
>JBFKIN010000421.1:0-2882 GCA_041632255.1 Oceanococcus sp.
CAGTCCTCATGAAAATTCTGGTAACCGGTGGCGCCGGTTTCATCGGTTCCGCGGTGATCCGCCATGCCCTGGCCCACACCCAGCACAGCATCGTCAACCTCGACAAGCTGACCTACGCCGCCAGCCTCGAATCCCTGCCCGGCGCCGAGGCGTCCGGCCGCTACGTGCTGGAGCGCTGTGATATCGGCGATGCGGCCGCGGTGGCGCAGCTGCTGTCCAGCCACCAGCCCGACGCCATCATGCATCTGGCGGCCGAGTCCCACGTGGACCGCTCGATCGACGGTCCCGGCGTGTTCATGCAGACCAACGTGATGGGCACCTTCACCCTGCTGCAGCAGGCCCTGGCCTATTTCGAAACCCTGCCGGGTGAGCGGCGCGAACGATTCCGCTTTCATCACATCTCCACCGACGAGGTCTACGGCAGCCTGGGCGAGACCGGCCTGTTCAGCGAGACCACCCCATATGCGCCCAACTCGCCGTATTCGGCCAGCAAGGCGGCCTCGGACCATCTGGTCCGCGCCTGGCTGCACACCTACGGTCTGCCCTGCATCACCACCAACTGCTCCAACAACTACGGGCCCTACCAGTTCCCGGAAAAGCTGATTCCGCTGATGATCCTCAACGGCCTGGCGGACAAGCCCCTGCCGGTCTACGGCGGCGGGCAGAACGTGCGCGACTGGCTGCACGTGGAGGATCACGCGCGCGCCCTGCTGCTGGTGCTCGAGCGGGGCGAGATCGGGCGGGAATACAACATCGGCGGCCATAACGAGTGGAAGAACATCGACGTGGTCCGCCGCATCTGTGGCCTGCTGGATGAACTGGCCCCAAAGACCATGCCCCACGAGACCCTGATCGAGTTCGTCACCGACCGGCCGGGCCATGATGCCCGCTATGCGATCGACGCCTCCCGCATCCAGCACGAGCTGGGCTGGACGCCGGCGGAAAGCTTCGACAGCGGCCTGCGCAAGACGGTGAAGTGGTATCTGGCCAACCAGGCCTGGTGCGAGAGCATCCGCAGCCGGGGTTATGCGCAGCAGCGTCTGGGCCTGCGCCGCAGCGACCGGGGGGCGGCGGCATGAAGGGCATCATCCTGGCCGGTGGCAGCGGCACCCGGCTGTATCCCTCGACCCTGGCGGTGTCCAAGCAGCTGATGCCGGTCTACGACAAGCCGATGGTCTATTACCCGCTGACCACCATGATGCTGGCCGGCATCCGTGAATTACTCCTGATCTCCACCCCGCAGGACACCGCGCGCTTCGAGCATCTGCTCGGCGACGGACGCCAGTGGGGCATCGACATCCGCTATTGCGTGCAGGAAAGCCCGGACGGCCTGGCCCAGGCCTTCGTGCTGGGCGAGGACTTCGCCGCGGGGGAGCGCTGCGCCCTGGTGCTGGGTGACAACATCTTCTTCGGTCACGACCTGGCCCAGTCGCTGCGCCGCGCCGCCGCGCGCGAGTCCGGCGCGACGGTGTTCGCCTATGCCGTGACGGATCCGCAGCGTTATGGCGTGGTCGAGTTCGACGAGAACTTTCGCGCGCTCTCCATCGAGGAGAAACCGGCCCAACCCAAATCGCGCTACGCGCTCACCGGTCTGTACTTCTACGACGAACAGGTGACCGAGCTGGTCAAGCAGGTGCGGCCCTCGGCCCGCGGCGAGCTGGAGATCACCGATCTGAACAAGCTCTATCTGGAGGCCGGCCGCCTGCATGTGGAGCGCATGGGGCGCGGCACCGCCTGGCTGGACACCGGCACCCACGATTCCCTGATGGAGGCCGGCATGTTCATCCACACCCTGGAGAAGCGCCAGGGACTGAAAATCGCCAGCCCGGAGGAGGTCGCCTATCGGTGCGGCTTCATCGACAACGCCCAGCTGCGGGCGCTGGCCGAGCCGCTGAAGAAGAGCGGCTACGGGGAATACCTGCTGCGCATCGCGGCCGAGGTCAAGTCGGGGCAGATGCAATGAAGGTGACGAAAACCGCCCTGCCGGAAGTCCTGCTGCTGGAGCCGAAGGTCTTTGGCGACGCCCGCGGCTATTTCTTCGAAGCCTGGAATGCGGCCCGCTTTCGCGAGGCCACCGGTTGCGCCAAGCCCTTCGTGCAGGACAACCAGTCGCGCTCCGCGCGCGGCGTCCTGCGCGGCCTGCACTACCAGATCGGCGCACGCCCGCAGGACAAACTGGTGCGCGTGCTGTCCGGGGAGATCTTCGATGTGGCGGTGGACATCCGCCGCGACTCGCCGACTTTCGGTCAGTGGGTGGGCGAGTATCTCTCCGCCGAGAACCACCGCCAGCTCTGGGTGCCGGTGGGCTTCGCCCATGCCTTCCTGGTCACCTCGGACAGCGCCGAGGTGCTGTACAAGGTCACCGATCGCTACGACCCGGCCGGTGAGCGGGCGATCCGCTGGGATGATCCGCGGCTGGCCATCGCCTGGCCGGACGTGGGCGTCCGGCCCATCCTGGCCGACAAGGACGCGGCGGCGCCGCGGCTGGCCGACGCGGAGCTCTTCGCATGAGCCGCCTGATGATCACCGGCGCCCGCGGCCAGCTCGGCCGGGCCCTGTGCGCCCAGGCCGAGGGGCGCTTCACGCTGTGGGCCGGGGACGCCGAGGAACTGGACATCTGCGACCGCGAGGCGGTGCTGCGCACGATCGGCGAGTTCGTGCCGGACGCCGTCATCAATGCCGCCGCCTATACCGCGGTGGACAAGGCCGAGTCGGAGCCGGAGCTGGCGCGCCGGATCAACGTCGATGGCCCCCGGCACTTGGCCGAGGCCTGCGCGGCGCAGGGCGCGCGCCTGTTGCACCTGTCCACCGATTTCGTCTTCGACGGCCAGGCCTCCACGCCCTACGCGCCCGATGCGGCGACCCGCCCGCTGGGCGTCTAC
>JBFKIN010000422.1:0-2874 GCA_041632255.1 Oceanococcus sp.
CCCTCGGCGCCTTCGTTCAGGGTCAGGCTGCACAGCACCAGACCGGCCGGAATCATCTGGGTCTGGCGCACCGGGCCGCCGGTGCTGGGTTCGCCCAGCACGCCAGCCAGGATGCCGGCCTGCAGGTTCGGGCAGCCATAGCGGGCGGCGTTGACCGAATCCAGGTCGACGAACAGGAAGGCGCCGTTCTGGGACACGATGCTGTTGCGGGTGGAGCCGGCCAGGGGTTCGGCGGTCAGCGCCCGGTTCTCGTTCGGGGCCTCGGCCTGATCCGTGTAGCTCAGGTTCATGTACAGGTTGGTGTTCCGGGTGTTGTTGCCCCAGGACAGCGAAGCCTGGTGGTTGAGCCCGTCGCCTTCCTTCAGGAACTGCCCGTAGTGGTAGCTGAATTCGCCGCCGTCGTAATCCTTGCGCGTGATCACGTTGACCACACCGCCGATCGCATCCGAGCCGTAGATGGCCGAGGCGCCGTCCTTGAGGATTTCCACCCGCTCGATGATGGCCGTGGGAATGGTGTTGTAGTCAGATACCGAGGTCTGGGTCTGGATCAGGCCGGTGACCCAGCGCCGGCCGTTGACCAGCAGCAGGGTGTGGGTGGCGCCCAGATTGCGCAGATCGAGGTTGGTCTCGCCCATGGTCAGGGCGAAGCGACCCTGCTGCGGGCTCAGGCTGTTGTTGCCGGCTGCGGTGAGGCCGCGCAGCAGCTCGGTGATGTCGGTGAGGCCGCTGCGCAGGATGTCCTCGCGGTTGATGACGACCACCGGCTGGGCGGTTTCGAAATCCGTGCGGCGCAGGCGCGAACCGGTGACCTCGACCTTGTCCAGCTGCACCGCCTGGCGCGACTCGGTCGCCTGCAATGCATCGTCATCGTCGCCGACTTCAATCGTCTCCTCGTAGGTCTCGACCGTCTGGGCGAAGCTCTGGGCAGCGAAGCCCGTGAGGATCAGCAGAAAAAAACCAGCACGAACAGCCGCGTGCTTTGCGGCCTTCAGGATCATCATCATGTCGCTCCCTCCCAAGAGCTTCCCCGGAACGTGCTGCGCGCAGGCGCGTCGGCGGCACGAAGGCCGGAAATTAGTCCTCCTGTGCGACCGGGTCAAGGTGATGTGCTGCCTCGGGACAGCTGCCCGGCGCTTTTACTGCAGGTTGAATTGCAGGATCAGCGCTAAGGAGGAGTATCGGTCCGAGCGTGCTCCGGGGTAGTTCGCGCCCAGGTCCGTGTGCAGATAGCGCGCGCCAATGCCCAGGCGAGGAACCGGATAGACGATGCCGCCGATGAAAAGAGAGTTGTCATCACGGTCATAGAGGTGGCTGCGACGATAACCGCCGAGCAGTTCGACATCTTCCCGGAGTTCCTGGCGAAACTTGAATTCCAGCAGGTAGCCGTCGTCCTCGATATCAGGATTGCCGGAAAAACCGCCCCGGTAGTCGGCTCGGCTGTTCAGGTAGTGCAGGCTTGGCAGCAGATTGAGCCCGCCACCGATCGGCAGGTTGACGCCCAGGCCGATGCCGAGGTCGCGCGTCCCGATTGAGCCGCTTATGCGGTCGAAAGCGAAGTCTTCCGTTTCGCTCCAGCCGTAGCTGGCCAGCAAAAACATCTGTCGGCTCAGCTCCCAGGAGCCCAGAAGCCGGTGGCTGCTGCCTTGCGCGTTGAGGTAATCGTAGTCATCCCGGCTGTACTCATAGGCCAGGAAACTGTTCGGCAAGCTGGCGCTGGCCAGCGTCGCCTGGGCGCAGAACAACAGGCTGCTCAAGACTCTTGATACGGACAAGAAGGCTCCTGTGATCCACACGCCCGGCTTCAGTATTGCGCGGAATCTCTCCTTGAGCCAGCAGAACCCATGCTACTCTCGCTGTTCGATGGAGATTCGGCACGGGCCGGTTGCCACGGCTCGACCTGGACAGGAGACGGGCTCATGGAACTGATCGTCACACTTGCCGTTATCGCGGCACTTATCACCCTGCTGTATCGCGGCACCAGCCTGCTGAACTGGACGCTGGCGCTGGCCGGCGGCCTCCTTGCACTGTGGGCCTTCGGGCCACTGGGTGCCGGGGGCTTCTTCCTGCTCGCGGTGCTGCTGGTAGGCCCCTTCGCCCTGCTCAATCACAGGGAATGGCGCATCCGGTTGATCAGCTCTCGTGCCTTCAAGGCGTTCAAGGCCACTTTGCCGAACATGAACGACACCGAGCGGGAGGCACTGGAAGCGGGCACGGTGTGGTGGGAAGCCGAGCTGTTTCGCGGTCGCCCCGACTGGCCGAAGCTGCGCGACTTCGACTGCACGAAGCTGACCCAGAAGGAGATTGATTTCCTGGCCAATGAAACCGAAACCCTGTGCGAGATGCTCGACGAATGGGAGATCGGCTTCAAGCGCCAGGACCTGCCACCCAAGGTCTGGAAGTACATCCGCACGCAGGGGTTCTTCGCCATGCTCATTCCCGAGGAGCATGGCGGGCTGGGCTTTTCTGCCTACGCGCAGTCCTGCGTGGTGGGCAAGATCGCGACCCGGTCCATCTCTGCTGCGGTTACCGTCATGGTGCCCAACTCCCTGGGGCCGGGTGAGCTGCTGTATCACTACGGCACGGACGAGCAGAAAGATTTCTGGCTGCCTCGGCTGGCCGACGGGACGGACATTCCCTGCTTCGGCCTGACCGGTCCGGAGGCCGGTTCCGATGCCTCCGCGGTGCCCGACGTGGGCGTCGTGTTCGAGAAGGACGGGGAACTTTACATGCGCCTGAATTTCGCCAAGCGCTACATCACCCTGGCGCCGGTGGCCACGGTGGTGGGTCTGGCGATCAAACTGCGTGACCCCGACAATCTGATGAGCAAGCACGGTCTGGGCGGGGAGGGCAAGGTCGACTACGGCATCACCTGCG
>JBFKIN010000423.1:0-2871 GCA_041632255.1 Oceanococcus sp.
CCTACAAGGCCGCGATGGCCCAGCTGGCACAGTTTTCCGCTCGACGCGCGTACTGAATTCGGGGTGTAGCTCAGCTTGGTAGAGCGCCATCTTCGGGAGGTGGAAGTCGGAGGTTCAAATCCTCTCACCCCGACCAGTTTTCCCGGCTCCTGTCGCCATGTGGCGACCCGGTCTGCGCGTGCCGCCGGCAGACCTCCCATCGCCTGCCGGCTCGCCGCCCATCGCTGCGCTCGGGCTCGGTTCTGGCCAGCAGCGCCATCGCCTCTGATACTTGGGTAGAAAAGAGGCGACCCGGCCCTGACGCGGTCAGCGCGACTTCCCCCACCCGATCAATTCAAGCATTATTGGCGCGGGATTGGAGACGACGACCTCAGGGCATGCTCAGCCGCTGGACCTACATCGAACGAGGCGCGACGATCGCGGCGCTGGCCATCGCCCCCTGGGTCACCATCCTGACCATCAGCGGCGAGACGGGCAGCCTGGCGCTGGCCGATCTGGTCATGCGCTTCGCCATGGTGGCCTCGGTTCTGGCGCTGCTCGGCGCCGGCCTCAGCCTCCTGTTGCACAAACGCCTGGCCGTGCGCGGCATCGAATGGGGTGGCTATGATGAAACCGCCGCGCTGCTGAAACAGGCCGGCTCGGAGCTTGTCTCCGGCAAACCAGACGAAAAGCTGCTGGGTTCAGCCAACCGACAGGCGGACAACCAGGACGGTCGGGCCACCAGCCTGTATCTCTACAACCGCATGGCGCAGCTGCGCCAGCAGGATTCCTTTCGCCGCAAAACCCGACCCAACCCGGTTCCGACGGCCAAACGGCTGATCTGGACCTTCTTGCTCGCCCTGATGGCGGGGGCAATCCTGGTCTGGCCAAGCAGCATCGCAGCGCAGTTGACCCCCACGACCCACCTCATCGTGGGACTGGTGCTGACCCCGTTTTTCCTCACGGCGGTGATGATGCTGGGCCTGGGCCTGCGCAGTGCCGATGCCTGGCTGTACAAGATCGCCGGTCTGCGCACCCCCGCCCGCAGCACCGTGAAGCTGCGCAAACGCGAGGTCCGCTCTGTCGCGGGTCAATGGCATGTGCAGAACCGGGGACCGGACATTCCGCTATTTCGGGTGGTTCTCGGGGTCGTCTGTCTTATCGCCATCGGGCTCTACATGCTGCGCGAATACGACGACGTGATTTTCAAGCCAGAGCCGGTCGAGGTCGCGACAGCGCCCGAAACGGTGGACCAGGCCAGGCCGCAGCCCGTATCGACGCCGCGTCCCCAAGCGACCGCGCAACCCCGCCCCCGCACCGCCAGCACCCCGACGCCAAGGCCGCGCCCGCGCGAACCACAGGTGCGCTCGGCGGACCTGTGGAAGCGTCTGGGGGGTAACGGCACGCTCGTGCAGGCCGACCCGACTGCTCTCGGCTACGCGGGATGGAGCATCGACAGCCTGCGTCAGGCCTTCGCACGCTACAAGCAGGATCGCCTGGATGAGTGGTACATCCTGCACGTGCGCGAGCATCCGCACGATGCCGGCAAGGTCACCTTCCGCTTGACTCTGCAGCCCTTCGGCAATGTCAGCGACATCCAGCTGGTGGCCTCGCAAATCGGTGATTCGACTTTCACCAATGGGCTGATAGATCGGCTGGAGGCCATCGAACTGGGCAGCACCGCGCTGGATCCGGTTTCGGTGACCCTGGCCTACGATTTCCGTCTCTGAAGCAAGGCACCTGCCCAGAAAGCGGCGCTCTGCGTTAAGCTAGTCGCTGATCCCAACCCCCAGATTGCATGCTGTTCAGCAACCCTCGCGTACTGCCCATTCTGATGATGTGTATCGGCATAGGCATCATTGCGATCCGCGGCCCCCAGATCGAGAAGTTTCAGCACTGGGCCCCCGAAGACATCGACACCGCGGTAGAACTGAATCTGGCGCTGGACATGGTCCGCAGAGGCGACGAGATCACCTTGTCCGAGGAAGAGCAGGAGGCTCGCAAAGCGCAGATCCGCTCCGAGATCATGCAGACCTTCGTTCTCCCGCAGCAGAAGATGCGCGAGGAGTATCGTCAGGGCTTCTGGATCGCAGGCATCGGCTTTGGGCTGTTCATACTGGTGCTGCTCCTGCAGCAACGCGGACTTCTGAAAAAGTCGTGAGCAAAGCGGCGGATCCGGCGCATTGGCAACCGCCCTGGCGAAACCTTCCCTGGGAAGTGCGCAGCATCTATGAGGCAGCCCGTTGCCGCCTGGTGCCAACACCCCACGATCACTGGCCACGAGGCGATGGACTGCCGGTCCTTGTGATCCCCGGATTCGGTCAGAGTCACGGCAGCACCACCGCGTTGCGGCGACTGCTCAAGCTGCAGGATTTTCACGCTCTGGACTGGGGGCTGGGCCGGAACCTCGGCCTCAAGCGCGGAATGACAGCCCGGCTACTGGCCCAGCTTGACGAGTTGATCCAGCATTTCGACCATCCACCGGCCCTGATCGGCTGGAGCCTGGGAGGTGTACTGGCCAGGGAGCTGGCGCGCAAGGCGCCTGAGAAGGTCCATCATGTCGTCAGCCTGGGCAGTCCCATTGCTGGCGGCCATGCCACCACGATCGAACCACTCTTCGCCCGACTGAATCCTGGCACAGGCCGGGCCGGTCACGACCCGGCACGCTACCAGCCGCCACCGGTTCCCTGTACCGCCATCTACAGCCGACGGGACGGCATCGTGGCCTGGCAGGCCGCCATGGAACCGGACGCGCCGAATACGGAGAACATCGAGGTCGAGGGCTCGCACATGGGGCTCGGCTTCAATCCGCGCGTCTGGTTTGCGATCTGCCACCGGTTGAGTCCGCATACCGCCGGGCAACCTTTTACCTGGCCGACGGGTTGAACGCTC
>JBFKIN010000424.1:0-2865 GCA_041632255.1 Oceanococcus sp.
GAAAACAGGGCCCACCGGGCTGGAGGAACAGATGAGAAGAGTACAGCTTGCGCTGGGCGCGAGCCTGACGATCATGGCACTGAGCGCCTGTCAGGGCGGTCGTGCGCCTTCGGGCCTGGATGTCACGCCCGGTCGGACCGCCGATGGCGATACGCCCCGCCAGCCCTGGGTGCAGCCTGTCCGCCCTGCGATCTGCCACGCGGATGACCGCCCGGAAACCGGCCTGCAGGGCCAGGTGCCCCTGGTCGACCGGGTCAGCGGCCGCTCGCAGCAGGGTTACACCTGCAATCTCGAACTGGTCGGCCAGTGGCAGGGCGACGGCGCCAGCTGGCAGATGGCCTGGTACGAGGACTGCGCCTACTACGGCACCAAGCGCAATGACAGCCGCGAACGCCCGGGCGTCGTGGTCATCGACGCCTCGCAGCGGACGAATCCGCGACCCACGGCCTATCTCACCACCACCCCCATGCTGGACCCCTGGGAATCGCTGAAGGTCAACGAACAGCGCGCCCTGCTCGGCGCGGTCGATGGCCAGGAAGGCGGCGGCGGCAACGAGTTTGACCTGTATGACCTCAGCGGCGACTGCCGCCACCCGGAACTGCTGGCCAATGCCGGCATGGCAGACACCTCCGGTCACGAAGGCAACTTCGCCCAGGACGGGATGACCTACTACAGCTCCTCCACCGGTGACTACAGCGCCTTCGACATCACCGACCCGACCAACCCGCAGTACATGATGACCTGGACCACGCCGGCGGCCAGCACCCATGGCCTGTCCACCAACGAGGACGGCACGCGGGCCTACACCGTGTCGCTCGGTCTGGCCTCCGGCGCCACCAACACGGCCAGCAACGGCCTGGTCATTTATGACACCAGCCAGATCCAGGCCCGGGTGCCCGATGCCGAAGTGCCGGTGATCAGCGAAACCTACTGGTACGACGGTTCGGAAACCGCCCAGCACACCATTCCGCTGAAAATCGGTGGCGTGCCGCACGTGGTCTTCGTCGATGAAGCCGGCATCTCGGGCAAGAACTGCGCTTCGGGCCTGTCGCCCTTCGCCTTCGCCCGCATCTTCGATGTCTCGGACGAGGCCAATCCGAAGCTGGTCTCCAAGCTGATGCTGGAAACCCACGATCCGGCCAACTGCGCCATCGTGATGGCGGACTATCCCGGGCAGGTGCTGTTCGGTTACGACAGTCATTACTGTGGCGTGGACGATCCGGATAATGCCACGGCCCTGGCCTGCGGTTACTTCAATTCCGGCGTGCGCGTCTTCGACATCCGGGATCCCTACTATCCACGCGAGATCGCTTACTTCAACCCGCCGGCTCAGGTGGGCAAGGAGTCGGAACTGCCCGGCTCCCAGCATGCCTCCGGTGATCTGGGTGGCCTGACCCAGGGCGTGCAGATGACCGCAGACTGGTGCTCGGCCCAGGTGCGCTTCGTCAAGGAACGCGGCGAGCTGTGGACTACCTGTCAGGACAACGGCTTCATGATCCTGAAGTTCCGCGAGGATATCTGGCCGTTCACGGACAGCTGAGCCCGGCGGCAAACCCGCCATTCCCCACGAGCAGCGACCGGCATCCGCCCGTCGCTGCTTTTTTGTGGCTGGCTGAATCGGGCGTTGAAGCTGGTGAGCTTTTACTCCGCGTGGTGGACGGCTTCGAGCGCGAAGGCGACGATCAGCGCTAGATGAGGGATGGTCTGCTTGCGGAACTTAGCCGACGACCGGCTCTCGAAAGCGAGCTGGCGGAACGTGCCTGAAAAAGACTTTCAGGCTTTTCAGAAATACCCCGATTCGCGTTGATGGCGGATCCTCAGGACAAGGGCAATCTCGCCGTTGTCTTCCAGGCTATACATCGCAAGATAACCGCTTCGGCCACGAGAAATCACAAGCTCACGCAGCCCGTCACGCAAAGGACGGCCGATCAATGGGTGAAGTTCGAGCATGGTCACAGCTCCGGTGATCAAACCGATGGTTTCAGGAGCTCGTTCTGGGAATTCATCAAGGAGAAATTCTGTGAGTCGCTCCAGGTCCTCAAGGGCAGCGGCCGAATATATTACTTTCGCCATGATTGCGGCTTCGGCCGACTTGCCTTGCCGCTACGTGCCTTATTGAGAATGTAATCGTGAACCTGGTCTGCGGCGTAACCTTGGCCAGATTCGAGAGCTTGTTGCCTGGCCTCAATGGAATCCTCAACAAACTGTTGATGAAGTGAGTCTTGCACCGTTGCCCGTCGGATGGCTTCTACCATGTAGGCATGCGGCGACAGATGTTGCGCCTTGGCCAAGTCGGCGGCCCTCGCTTTCAAGTCGTCAGGCAATTTCAGTGAAGTCGTTGACATGGCACACCCCGTTCGCTGGTGTCACCATAGTAACACCTGCGGTTCTTTGCTGAAACTCATCGTCCGCTTAGCGCCCATCTCCGCCGCTGTTCCATAGCCCGGTCTCGGCCCGCCGGTGCCCCTCCTGCAGAGAGGCTTCACCGTCAGCGTTCCCCGACTGCGAGTGATTGGCGCCTGCCGGATTGGGGGTATGTCGCGAATACCCGCGCCGGGCCGGCAGCTGCCTTAACCGATGTCGGCTGCGTTCTGCTGATCAATGAAGGCCAGGAAGTGCCGCAGTACATCATTCGGAGCTTCGGTCTGCGGGTAATGACCAATGCCCTCCAGACCAATCACATCGGCGGATTCGATCAATTGCTGATAGCGCTGGAGCATGTGGGCACCGGACACCGGATCATCCAGCCCGTCGATGACACGCATGGGGATCGGGCTGTTCTGCAGGGCGCCAACCCAGCGTTCGCGATGCTGGCGACGCTCCGCCATGTAGCGAATCAGCTTGTGAAAGATCAGATTGCCCTGA
>JBFKIN010000425.1:0-2845 GCA_041632255.1 Oceanococcus sp.
ATGCGCTTCAGCGCGCCTCCGCCCTTGCCCAGAACCACCCCGATCCGCAGGATGACGGTACGCGTGGCCTCCGGCGCGGCGATCTCCGCCTCCCAGTCGGCACACAGCCGAGCCCCGAAATCCTGACCGGCCGGGCTCTCCTCGCTCGCCTCGTTTTCGCCGGTCTCTCCGTAATAGCCGATCGCGGACGCGGACAGAAACAGGCCGGGTGGCTGTGACAGCTGTCTGGCCCAAGCACTCAGGCGCCCGGTGGTCTGCAGCCGGCTGTCGCGCAATTCCTTCTTCCGCCGCTCGCTCCAGCGCCCCCCGGCGATATCCGCCCCGGCCAGATTGATGATGGCGCGGCAGGAGTCGAGATCCTTCAGACCCTCATAGCCGATGACCGGCGCGCCGTGGCAGGTCCGGACGGGCTGCCGGCTGATGACCAGCGGTGTCATGCCCCGCGCCGACAGCGCCGGCACCAGCGCACTGCCGATGAAGCCGCTGCCGCCGCTGATCAGGATGGCATCCTTCGGCAAACCTTTAACTGCAGTCATCTCATCTCCGCTGCCCAGTGACCCGGCAACGATTCTGGCATGACCGCTTGCCCGACGCAGCCTGAAGACTATGCTGTCGTCAGGTTCCGGTGGAGTACGGCGATGCGCGCGATGACCCTGCAGGCCCCCGGTGAACGGCTGCGACTCCAGCGGCTGCCGCGACCTGAACCCTCACCGGGTCAGGTGCTCGTGGCGGTGGATTATTGCGGGGTCTGTCGCACCGACCTGCACATCGTGGATGGTGATCTGCAACCCAGCGCCTGGCCCGTCACGCCAGGCCACGAAGTGATCGGCCGGGTGGCTTCCCTGGCCGAAGCGGACAAAAGCGGCTTGCAAGCCGGGCAGCGTGTCGGTGTCCCCTGGCTCGGCCACAGTTGCGGCGACTGCCACTGGTGCGAAAGCGGACGGGAAAATCTGTGCACGACGGCCGGCTTTACCGGATTCAGCCAGCCGGGCGGCTATGCGGAATTCCTCTGCGTGGACGCCGATTACTGCTTCCCGCTGCCGGATGGCCTCGACGGCCCGCAGGCGGCGCCGCTGCTTTGCGCCGGGCTGATCGGCTATCGGAGCCTGCGTCTGGCCGGCGAGCCCCTGCGCCGCATCGGCCTGTACGGCTTTGGCGCCGCCGCGCATCTGGTCGCGCCGATCGCGCTGAGCCGCGGTATCGAGGTCTGCGCCTTCACCCGGCCCGGCGATACGCGACGCCAGGCTTTCGCCCGTCGCCTCGGCTGTCATTGGGCCGGCGGGACTGATGAACAGCCACCGCAGGCACTGGACGCGGCCCTGATCTTCGCCCCCGCAGGCGAACTTGTGCCGCTGGCCCTGGGCCACCTCGACCGCGGCGGGGTGGTGGTTTGTGGCGGCATCCACATGAGCGACATCCCCGGTTTTGGCTACGACGCCCTGTGGCAGGAGCGCAGCATCCGCTCGGTGGCCAACCTGACCCGTGCCGACGGGGAGGAACTGCTGGCCCTGGCAGCCCGGTTGAACCTGCAATCCACCGTGAGCCTGTATCCGCTTGAACAGGCCAACCAGGCCCTGGAGGATCTGCGTCAGGGACGCTTCGAGGGAGCGGCCGTGCTCGACATCAGGGGCTGACTCAGGCAGGACGCTCCCGGAACCCGGTCTGGCGCAGGCAGTTCAGTGCGCGAGAACCACCAGCACCACACCGGCGATGGAGACTCCGGCGCCGGCCCACTGCCGCCGCGACAGGCGTTCACCAAGCCACAGCCGGGCCAGCAGCAGGGTGGCGATGGCCGCGGATTCGTTGAGAACCGCCGCCACCGCAGCGCTGGCGTACTTGTAACCGGCCAGCCACATCAGCATGGCCAGATAGGTGCCTATGAAGCTGGCCCCAATCACCGTCGGCCAATGCTGAGGCTGACGGAACTGGGCCAGCAGCGTGGTCAGATTGCGCCGCCAGGCGATCAGCAGCAGCATCGCACCGACGCCCCCCAGCATGCGCAGCATCACGATCCAGACGAAGGAATGCGCCTCCAGCGCCGGTTTGACCATCACGATGCCGGCAGCCATCACGAACATGGCCAGCGCCGCGATGGCGAAGCCCTGCCGCGCCTGTTGCGAGGAGGTGCCGGCATAGGCCGCCCGGGCCGGCCAGCTTGCCGCCAGCACGCCGCCCAGTACCAGCACCATGCCCGCCCACTGCCAGCCGATGAGGGCTTCGCCGAGAAAGACCGCCGAGAGCACGATGACCCAGGGGCTGTACATGGTGCCGGCAATGCCCGCCCGGCTGGCACCCAGGGCATTCAGGGCTCTGAAATACAGGGTATCGCCCAGCCCGATACCCAGCACCCCGCTGGCCAGGCACAGCAACACGACGCCCGGTGGCAGCTGCGGCAGGTCCGTGCCTTCCACCAGCAGGATCGTCGGCACCATCAGTGCCACCATGAGCAGGTTCTTGAACAGATTCAGGGCGAAGGGCGGAAGGCGCTCGCCGGCTTTCTTGGACAGGATCACTGCCACTGCCCAGGCCAGGGCGCATGCCAGCGAATAGAACTCCCCCCAACCCATCACCGTCTCCGTTTATGGCGCCCCGACAGCTCAGTCCTGTCCACGCGCGGGGGCGCATGTTAACCAAGCGGCGCGGCCGCGCAAATCTTCACGTTAAGCTGTCGCTTCCCCTGCCCTGATGCCGAACGTGCTGCCATTCCGTCTTGTGCTCCGGCTGAGTCTCGCGCTGCTGACCGGCTGCGTCGGCCCGGATACCCCGCGGGCCTCGTCTGCCTTGCAGGACGGCATTCACTGGCAGGACGAGCTCGCCGTCGTCCGGACCGGCACCCCCGGGGGGC
>JBFKIN010000426.1:0-2839 GCA_041632255.1 Oceanococcus sp.
CCGCCAAGGACATGATCCTGCACCTGATCGGTCGCCATGGCGCCGGCGGCGCCGCCGGGCATGTGGTGGAATTCGCCGGGCCGGTGATCGAGACGCTGCCCATGGAGGCGCGCATGACCCTGTGCAACATGGCGGTGGAGTTTTCCGCCTTCACCGGCCTGATCGCGCCGGACGCACACACCCTGGACTACCTGCGCGGGCGCCCGCACGCGCCCCGGGGCGCCCTCTGGGATCAGGCGGTGGCCGCCTGGCAGCAGCTACGCAGCGATGACGACGCCGTGTTCGGTCGCGAGATCGTGATCGACTGCAGCGCACTCAGCCCGGCGGTGACCTGGGGCACCAGCCCGGAGCACAGCTGCGGGGTGGCCGATCAGGTCCCCGACCCGGCCCGGGAAACGCAGCCGAACCGCCGCCAGGGCATGCAGCGCGCCATCGAATACCAGGCCCTGCAGCCCGGTCAGCCCCTGCGGGCCTTGCGTATCGACGCGGCCTTCATCGGCTCCTGCACCAACAGCCGCCTGTCCGACCTGCGCGCTGCCGCGGCCGTGCTGCGCGGCCGCAAGGTCGCCGACGGCCTGCGCGCCATCTGCGTGCCGGGTTCCAGCAGCGTCAAACGCGCGGCCGAAGCCGAGGGACTGGACCGGGTCTTTCTCGACGCCGGCTTTGAATGGCGCGAGTCCGGCTGCTCCATGTGCTTTTTCGCCGGCGGCGAATCCATGGGCTATCGCGAACGGGTCATTTCCACCACCAATCGCAATTTCGAATCCCGCCAGGGCCCGCAGACCCGCACCCATCTGGCCAGCCCCTCAACGGTGGCGGCCTCCGCCGTGCTGGGTCGAATCGGCGCCGCCGGGGAACTGGTCGCATGAGCCCCTTCACCGTGCACACGGGCATCGCCGCGCCGCTGCTGCGCATCAATATCGACACCGACGCCATCATTCCCTCCCGCGAGATGAAGACCGTGGGCAAGCGCGGCCTGGCCGCCGGCCTGTTCGCCGGCTGGCGTTATCGGGCGCCGGACTCGCGCGAGCCCGACCCGGACTTCGTGCTCAACCAACCGGCCCATGCCGGCGCCAGCATCCTGCTGGCCGGCGCCAACTTCGGCTGCGGCTCCTCCCGCGAACACGCGGTCTGGGCCCTGGCCGAGTACGGCATACGCTGCGTCATCGCGCCCAGCTTCGGCGCCATCTTCTTCGGCAACTGCGTGCGCAACGGCATCCTGCCGGTGGTCCTGGAGGAAGCGCTGGTCCAGCAGCTGGCCGCGGACATTGCGCCCGACCCGCAGGCGCGGCCGATCACGGTGGATCTGCAGCGCCTGGAACTGCGCCCTTCTGGCGGCGCCGCCCTGCCCTTCACGCTGGCACCAGGGCATCGCAGCATGCTGCTGGAGGGCCTGGACCCGATCGGCCTGACCCTCAAGCAGCAGGATCTGATCGATCACTTCATCCGCCACGACCGGCAGCAGCGTCCCTGGGCGCAGATGGCGGAGGCCGACGCATGAGCGGGTGGACCCTGCAGGATCGCACCGTGCTGATCACCGGCGGCGCCCGCGGCATGGGGCGAATCACCGCGAAAGCCCTGGCCAGCCAGGGCGCCCGGCTGGTCATCGCCGACTGGGAAGGCGAACAGGGCGAGCGGGTCTGCTGGGAGATCCGCCAGGCCGGTGGCACGGCGGAGTTTCACTACTGCAACCTGGCGGAGCAGGATTCGGTGCGTCAGTTCGCGGCCACGTTCCGGTCCCGCCACCGGCAGCTGCACGTGCTGATCAACAATGCCGGCATCACCTACCCGGTCCGCCAGGAGACCCGCGATGGCCTGGACATGCATTTCGCGGCCTGTCATCTGGGTCATTTCCAGCTGACCCATCTGCTGCTCGACCGGCTCAGGGCGAGCGCGCCGGCGCGCATCGTCTTCGTTGCCTCCGAGGGGCACAAGGCCTGCCAGGGCCTGGATTTCGACGACATCGACAATCGCGCCCTGTGGCGTGGGCGCAGCGTCAATCATGCCGCCGGCTTCATGGCCTATGCCCGGGCCAAGCTGTGCATGCTGCACACCATGCGCGCCCTGCATGAGCGCCTGCAGGGCAGCGGCGTGACGGTGAACGCGCTGTCGCCGGGCTATTTCGTCAACACCGGCATCCATCGCGAGATGCGCGGGCCTTTTCGCTGGGGCGCCGCCCTGGTGTTTGCGCTGGGCAGCCTGCTCGGGCCCAGCCGGCCGCAACGCGCCGCGCGCACGCACATCTGGCTGGCGTCCTCACCCGCCGTGGGGGCACAATCCGGCCTGTACTTCCAGAACTGCCGCCCCATCAGCCCGTCGCCACAGGTACAGGATGCGACCGAACGGGAACGGCTCTGGCAGCTCAGCTGTGACCTGACAGGAGTCGAAACATGAGACTGTGGCCCTTCACCCTGCTGCTGTGCGGCTGCGTCGGACTGCCCGATCAGGTGCAGCCGGTAGGCGATTTCGAAGCCGAGCGCTATCTGGGCACCTGGTACGAAATCGCCCGCCTGGACCATTCCTTCGAACGTGGCCTGAGCCAGGTCACCGCTCGCTACGAGCGCCGCGAGGATGGCGGCATCCGGGTCCTGAACCGGGGTTACAAGGCTGCCAAGGACAGCTGGAAGGAAGCTGAAGGCAAGGCCTACTTCACCGGCGAGACCGACACCGGCCATCTCAAGGTCTCGTTCTTCGGTCCCTTCTATGCCAGCTACGTGGTCTTCGATCTGGACCCGGACTATCAATGGGCCTATGTCGCTGGCTATTCGAAGGACTACCTGTGGCTGCTCGCGCGCTCTCCGGTGCTCAGCGCCGAACAGAAGCAGCACTTCGTCGACAG
>JBFKIN010000427.1:0-2831 GCA_041632255.1 Oceanococcus sp.
GGGTCATCCACCCACAGACGCAGCGCCTCGCCACCGTTGATCAGGTCGATTGCCAGGCGATCGTGCTCGTACTCGTAGGGAAAATCCCGCCATAGCGGGTAGTCGGGCTGCAGCCGACGCAGGGCCTTGAAGGCCAGGGCCTGCAGCCGCCAGGGGCGGAAGTCGGCGTGGCCGTAATGCGCCGCCTCGACATGGATCTGCACGCCGGCACAGAGCTGGCCCACATGCTTGTGGAAGGTCGGCTCGAACCAGCAGGGCCGCAGCCGGCAGCCGGCCAGCCAGTCCGGGGCCAGCGCCTGCATTTCAGCCAGCAGGGTCCTCGCATCAATGTCCGGGGCGCCAAAGAGCTCCAGAGGACGGGTCGTTCCCCGGCCTTCCGACAGCGTGGTGCCCTCCAGCATCACGGTGCCGGCATAGCAGCGCGCCATGAACAGATTGGGCGCATTCGGGCTGGGATTGATCCATTCGCGCTGACCCAGCGGCCAGCCGTAGCCGGGCGCGGCTTCCGGCGTCCAGCCCTGCATCTCGATGACCCGGTAATCCAGATCCAGGCCGAACTGCTGGATGAACCAGTGCCCCATCTCCCCCATCGTCAGACCGTGCCGCATCGGCATGGCGCCGGCACCGACGAAGCTCTCCCAGCCGGGACGCAGGCGCAGGCCCTCGACGGGCCGCCCGGCCGGATTGGGCCGGTCCAGCACCCAGACCGCCTTGCCCGCAAGCGCCGCGGCTTCGAGCATGTAGCGCAGGGTGGTGATGAAGGTGTAGATGCGACAGCCCAGATCCTGCAGATCGACCAGCAGCACATCGAAGCTGTCCAGCATCTGCGGGGTGGGCCGGCGGACCTCGCCGTAGAGGCTGAACACCGGGATGCCCAGGGCCGGATCCTCGAAATCCGGCGATTCGACCATGTTGTCCTGCTTGTCGCCGCGCAGGCCATGCTGTGGCCCGAAAGCGGCGCTCAGCCTCAGGTCCGTGCAGGCCGCCAGGGCATCCAGGCTGTGGACCAGATCCGCAGTCACCGAAGCCGGATGCGCCAGCAGGGCCAGTCGTCGGCCGGCCAGCGCGTGACGCAGCGCGGGCTCGGCGATCAGGCGGTCGATGCCGTTGCGGATCATGCTTGCCATTCCAGGGTAAAGGCCGCGAGGGCGTGAAAATCCGGCGCGGCACCGGGATGGGCCAGCGCCCAGTAGGCGCGCTCCCCGTCGATGCTTTCCAGCACTGCGGACAGGCCCAGGCGGCGGGTCATTACCGGCAGCGCCGCTGATGCCAGCTCCACGGTGAGGCGCCATTGCAGCGGGCGATAGTCCTGCGTCACCCGGACTGCCGGATCGAGATCCGGCACCGCGGTGGCCGCAGCCTGCCGGTAATCATCGAAGTCATAGACCGCCCAGGCGCCATCCGGTGCGAAATTGAATTCCCGGTAAGCCGGCGCCGCCGCAGCGAACAGCTCGAAGCAGCTGTGCTCCCACAGACGGTCCGCCCGCCTCGGCTGGCCGGGCGCCGGCAACAGCAAACGCTGCATGTCGCCGCGCAGACACCAGGTCAGACGCAACTGCCTGACATCCCGCTGCAGATCAACCTCCAGCGCACGGATGCCGAGATCCGGTGAAGCGGGATGCGGCAGCAAGCGCAACGACGCCATCGGGCGCTCGCTCACCGGGCTCAGGCGGGGCTCGGAATCACGTAGAACAGCACGGCCAGAAACTGCAGCAGGCTGCCTGCGATGACGAACAGATGCCAGATGGTGTGGTTGAACCGCAGGCTGCGCCACAGATAGAAGATGGCCCCCAGGGAATAGGCCAGGCCACCGGCGGCGAGCAGCACCAGACCGCCGGTCGGCACCGCGGCCATCACCGGCTGGGCGAAGATCACGACCAGCCAGCCCATGGCCAGATACAGGGCCACCGAAACCCGGTCGAAGCGGCCGGTGAAAAACAGCTTGAACACCACGCCGGCGGTGGCCAGGGCCCAGATCACCCCGAACAGCCACCAGCGGGTGCTGCCCTCCAGCGAAATCAGGGCAAAGGGCGTGTAACTCCCGGCAATCAGCACGTAGATCGCGGCGTGATCGAGCACATGCAGAACCCGGCGTGCGCCTTCCAGCGGAATGCTGTGGTACAGGGTCGAGGCGGTATAGAGCAGGATCAGGCTGCCGCCGTAGATGCTCACCGCGGTGACGTGCAGGGCGCTGCCGTGCAGGCTGGCCAGCGCCACCATCACCGCCAGCGCCACAATGCTGGCCACCGCGGCCAAGCCGTGGGTGACCGCATGGGCGATTTCTTCGTTGAGGCTGTAGGCGCGCTGGCCAAGGGAACTGGACATCCTGAGAAAATAGCAAAATCACGATGACTTTCCCATGAATACGCCACTGCGACACCTGCAGCAGCCGCTCGCGACAAGGGGCCTGTTCCAGGTCCGGGTGCATCGCCGGGCAAGGCGGAACGGGTCTAAGGCCGCAGGGCACCGCCCAGACGTTCACGCATGCCGGGACCGAAGCCCAGTTCCTCGCACAGCGCCTCCAGCGCCGCCGCATCAGCAGCGGCGCGACGCCAGGCCGGAACCGGCAGGGCGAGGTCGGTGGGGATGCCGGTGAGACGCCGGGCCAGAAACGCCGCCTCGCGGCCCGCCTCCAGCTTGGCGACCAGCGACTTCGCTCCCCGGATGGGCAGCGCGGGCACTTCTTCCAGCCGGGCATAGATACCGTCCAGATCGCCGAAGGCCTGCAGCAGGGCGCTGGCCGCCTTGGGCCCCACGCCGGCGACGCCGGGAATATTGTCGACGGCATCACCGGTCAGCGCCAGATAATCGGCAATCTGCTCCGGCCAGAC
>JBFKIN010000428.1:0-2824 GCA_041632255.1 Oceanococcus sp.
AGGTATCCACCGAAGAGAAATCCCCGGAGAAGTCCGCGGCCGACTGACGGCGGTCGGCGTCGGCTTCGGCCGGAAACAGTCCGCCGGGCACCTGCAGGTGCTCGTCGCTGCCGTCGATGCGCAGCCAGCCTTGCGCCAGCGTCCCCTGGATGCGGGCCTCCAGGCTGCCGGTCTGCCGGTCCAGCGCGTTGTTGTCGCGATAGTTGTCGGCCGTCCGGGTGCTGCCACTGAGCGTGATCTGCCACAGTTCGTTGCCCGCGCTGCTGCGTCCCTGCACATCCACCAGATCGAACTCGCCGCGCTCGAAGCGCAGGCCCTCAGCCGCTGTTTGCCGGCTGACGATATGGATCACCCCGCCCACGGCCTGGTTGCCCCACAGGGCCGAGCCGCCCTGCAGCACTTCGATGCGTTCGATGTCCTCCAGCCGGATCCGCCCGAGGTCCGGGCTGCCGATGTCCGGATTGTTCAGCGGCTGGCCGTCCAGCAGGATCAGGGTGTTGGAGGCCGCGTTCTCGCCAAAGCCGCGCAGGCCGAAGCTGGTCCGGCTGCCGTCGCCGTAGAAATCCAGTACCTCGATGCCGGCGCGGGAGGCGAGCAGTTCGGCCAGTGAGGTGGCCTGGCTGGCCTCGATGGCCTCGCGGTCGATCACGCTGACACTGCGCGCCAGACGCATGGCCGGCGCATCGGTGCGGCTGCCGGTGACGACCAGGCTGTCCAGGGTGGTGGGCTCGGCGGCGCCGAGGCTGAAGGGGATGGCCGCGAGGGCCAGCAGGCGTTGGTGCATGGTTTCTCCTGTGCCTGCGACCCCGCAGGCCTCGGTGGGAAGGGTCTCGGGCCGGTCTCCGGACTCATGGCGTGCTGGGCCGTCGCCTTCCCATCGCGGCCGCCGGCGGAGCCTGCGGTCGCCAGCTGGTGGCATGGACGGCCCCGAACCATTCACCGTTGCGGGGGCAGTGTCCGGATTGCACGGACTTCCCGTTTCACGGCGCCTGTGGCGCCGCACCCGAGGCGGGCAAGCATACTGCAAGGCGCTCCGCCTGTGGGGTCGCCGGGCCGCCTTGCTATGATGCGGGCCGTTTGTGTCTGCCCGCCCGATGCCGCCTCGACCCTCTGCCTTTGCCGTGCTGCCCGGGCTCATTGCCCTGCTGCTGCTGGCCAGCCTGTTTGGTCTGGTCAGCGGTCCGGCCGCGCTCGGCTTCAAGGCGCTATGGAGCGGCGACAGCGCCGCCGAATTGATCCTGTGGCAGCTGCGGGCCCCGCGGGTGCTGCTGGCCGGCCTGATCGGCGCGGCGCTGGCGCTCAGCGGTGCGGCGATGCAGGGCCTGTGTCGCAACCCGCTGGCCGATCCGTCCATCATCGGCGTGACCAGCGGAGCTTCGCTGGGCGCCAGCGTGGTGATTGCGCTGGCCGGCCTGGCAGGACTGGGCGGCGCCCTGGCCGGGCTCAGCCTGCTGGTCGCCGGCGCCTTCGCCGGCGGTCTGGCCGCCAGCATCCTGGTTTATCGGCTGGCCAGCACGGCGCAGGGTGTGTCCGTGCTGTCCATGCTGCTGGCCGGTCTGGCCATCGGCGCGCTGGCCGGGGCCATCAATTCGGGTCTGGCCTATCTGGTGGACAACGAAGCCCTGCGCCGGATCAGTTTGTGGCAGATGGGCAGCCTTGGCGGGGCCAACTGGACCCGGGTGATGGTGGCGGCCCTGCTGGTCGGGCCCGCCCTGCTGTGCCTGCCTCGGGAGGCCCCGGCGCTCAACGCGCTGCTTTTGGGCGAGTCCGAGGCGCGTCACCTGGGCGTCGATGTGCAGGCGCTCAAGCGCCGCCTGATCACGCTGGTGGCGCTGGCGGTGGCCGCGGCGGTCGCGCTTGGCGGGGTGATCGCCTTTGTCGGTCTGCTGGTGCCGCATCTGCTGCGCCTGCGGCTGGGGCCGGATCACCGCCTGCTGCTGCCGGCCACCGCCCTGGCCGGCGCCGCGCTGCTGGTACTGGCCGATGCGCTCGCCCGCGTGCTGCTGGCGCCGGCCGAGCTGCCCATCGGCATCCTGACCGCACTGCTGGGCGCGCCGCTGTTCCTGTCCCTGCTGCGTCAGCGGCGTCTGTACCTGCCGGCCTGATGCTGCGACTGGACCGCATCAGTCTGCGCCGGGGTGCGCGCCTGTGCCTGCAGGACATCAGTCTGGAACTCCAGTCCGGGGAACTGCTCGTGCTGGCCGGTCCGAACGGTGCGGGCAAGAGCTCGTTGCTCAAGATGGTCTGCGGCGAATGGCGGCCGAGCGATGGCCGGCTGAGCCTGGAGGGTCGTGCGCTGGACGACTGGAAGGCCGGGGAGCGCGCCCGCCGGCTGGCCGTGCTGCCGCAGCAGTCGCAGCTGGATTTCGCCTTTCTCGCGGAGGAGGTGGTCGCGCTGGGGCGTCTGCCGCATGCCAGCGGCTGGCGGCGCGATGGCGAGATCGTGCGCCAGGCCATGTCCCTGATGGGCGTGGAGGAACTGGCGGGATCGCCGTACACGCAGCTGTCCGGTGGCGAGCGCCGGCGGGTGCAGCTGGCCCGGGTGCTGGCCCAGGTCTGGCCTGATCCCGCCGCCCCGCCGCGCCGGGCCCTGCTGCTGGACGAGCCCACCGCCGGGCTGGACTGGGCGCACCAGCTGGAACTGATGCAGAATCTCCGCCAGCTGGCGGCGCAGGGCCTGGCGGTACTGGTGGTCCTGCACGACCTGAATCTGGCGCTGCGCTACGCCGACCGGGTCGGCCTGCTGCAGCAGGGGCGCATGAACGCCCTCGGCCCGGCAGAGCAGGTGCTGGAGCCGATGCGCATTCGCGAGGTCTTTGCCGTG
>JBFKIN010000429.1:0-2819 GCA_041632255.1 Oceanococcus sp.
CTGTTCGGTGACCTCGGCATTCCCACCCCGCCCTACGCGCCGGTGGACACCCGCGAAGAACTCGAGGCGGCAGCGGCCCGCATCGGCCTGCCGGCCGTGCTCAAGACCCGCACCCTGGGCTATGACGGCAAGGGACAGGCGGTCCTGCGCGCCACCGAGGACATCGAAGCAGCCTGGGAGCGTCTGGGCGGCGTGCCGCTGATCCTGGAGGGCTTCGTCTCGTTCCAGCGGGAAGTGTCCATCGTCAGCGTGCGCGGGCGCGATGGAGAGCTCGCTTTTTATCCCTTGTCCGAGAACGTGCACCGCAGCGGCATCCTGCACACCTCCTACTGCCGCGAAGCCGACCCGTGCGAAGAGCAGGCGCGGGACTACGCCCGGAAGCTGCTCGAGCATTTCGATTACGTGGGCGTGCTCGCGCTGGAACTGTTCGAAGCCGATGGCCAGCTGCTGGCCAATGAGATGGCGCCACGGGTGCACAACTCCGGTCACTGGACCATCGAGGGCGCACAGACCAGTCAGTTCGAGAATCATCTGCGCGCGATTCTGGGCCTGCCGCTGGGCAGCACGGCCCCCGTGGGCTGCGCCGCCATGCTCAACCTGATCGGCCAGGTGCCGGAATCGATCGACGAGGTCCTGCGCATTCCCGGGACGCACCTGCACCTTTACGACAAGGCGCCCGCCCCTGGCCGCAAGCTCGGTCACATCGGCCTCAGGGTTGACGATACGGACACCCTCGCCAGCCGACTGGCCCAGCTGGAGGCCCTGATCACCTCGCGTGGCAGCTGACAGGCCACGACCCACGAGCCCCCTTTGGCCGGCACCGAGGCGCCGTCGCAC
Source organism: Oceanococcus sp. (assembly GCA_041632255.1). Taxonomy (GTDB): domain Bacteria; phylum Pseudomonadota; class Gammaproteobacteria; order Nevskiales; family Oceanococcaceae; genus Oceanococcus. Next base: position 838 of record JBFKIN010000429.1, read on the forward strand.
TGACAGTCACCGGGCTTCGGCATGCGTGTGCAGACTCCGCTGCCATGGATAAGGGCCGGACTTTCCGCTGCATGCTGGCCGCTGCCACGACGGCGATCGCACTGACCCAGCCCGGTCCGGCGCTGGCAAGCGGCAGCCTGGAACTTGAAGCAGGACTGGTCCTGCCGGGCAAAAACGATGTGGCGGTTCCCGGCAACACCGGCAGCCGCTTTTCGCTGACGGATGATCTGGATGCCGACAGGGCCGGCGCCTTTCGCCTGAGATATGGCCACCAGTTCGGCGAGCGACACTGGATCGCCGTGCTGGCCGCACCACTGACCGTTCAATCGCAGGGCAGCTTTGACGACGACATCACGTTCAATGGTCGTCAGTTTGCCGCCGGCCAGCCGGTGCAGGCCCGCTTCCGATTTGACTCCTACCGGCTGATTTACCGCTACCGGTGGCTCCAGACCGACGCCTTGCGCGTCAGCATCGGCGCGGCCCTGAAACTGCGCGATGCCTCTATCCGCCTGAGCAGCGGCGACACGCGCAGCGAAAAATCCAACACCGGCCTGGTTCCGCTGCTGAGCTTCGACCTGAACTGGCGGCTGCGGGACAGGCTCAGCCTGCTGATTGATGGCGAGGCCCTGGCGGCCCCGCAGGGTCGCGCCGAAGATGTCCTGTTGGCCATCCACCATACGGCGAACGACAGGCTGTCATTCCGGCTCGGCTACCGGGTCCTCGAAGGCGGTGCGGACAACGAAGCGGTGTACAGCTTTTCGCTTTTCCATTTTCTTGTCGGAGGGGTGATCTGGTCCTGGTGAGCGGATCCGTTCCGTGGCATGGCCAGCCCGATCACCCGCACTGCTGCATCCGACTCATCCCCTCGCGCGTAAGAGATAACAATCACGCGCGACTGGAGAAAAAGCGATGCCTCACCGGACTGCTGTCCTCACGATCCTGCTGGGCCTGCTGCCAGGCCTGTCAGCCTGCAGCCTGACGCCGAAACCGTCGGCGCAGGCCTATGAGCGACAGGAGGCCGTTCCCTACAGGCCAGACGGTCATCCCCGTCAGGTCGCCGACATGTACCTGCCATCGGGCGCGGGGCCGCACCCGGCGGTGCTGGTGATTCACGGCGGCGGCTGGAGCCGGGGCGAGCGCTCGGACATGGACAAGTACGCCCGCCGCCTGGTCGAGGCCGGTTACGTGGTCATGAACCTGAGCTACCGACTGGCACCGGACCACCGCTTTCCGGCCCAGACCGAGGATGTCGCGGCGGCACATGCCTGGCTGGTCGAACACGCACCGCGCTACCGGGTCGACCCCTCGCGCATCGCCGCACTGGGCTATTCCGCGGGCGCCCATCTGGCCCTGATGCATGGCCTGGTGCCCGACACCGGATCCCCCCGCCTGAAGGCCGTCGTCGCAGGTGCCGGCCCGACCGACATGAGCGTGTACTACGACAGTCCCTATCTGGTGCGCCTGATCGGCGGCAGCGGGCACGAATTTCCCCAGCAGTATGCCCAGGCCTCGCCGCTGCAGCACGTCAGTCCTGATGATCCGCCGGTGCTGCTTTATCACGGGAGCTGGGACCGGCTGGTCAGTTTCGAGCAGTCGCAAAAGCTGGCCGACGCCCTGGATACGGCCGGAGTCGAACACGAACTCGTCGCCATGCCGCTGCGAGGCCACATCACCGCCTTCGTCTTCGACGATGCCGCCTACGCGCGGATCGAGGCCTTTCTGGCGCGCCATCTGGCCAGTCCCGTCGCCGCGCGTCAGGACGGCTGATTCACTCGAAACAGGCGATCAGCCCGCGTGACGGCGCGACCCGGCCGGCATGCAGTTCCTGCCAGGCCTGCTCGATCGCCCCGGCGCCGCGGACGGCCTCGATCTGCAGCCACTTCCGGCTGCCCGCCACATGCGCCGCGAGCGCCTCGGCCACGCTGGCAAAATAGCGTGCGCTGCCCCAGCGTTTGAGCAGCGTCTGGGCCTGCGTCGGGGCA
>JBFKIN010000430.1:0-2815 GCA_041632255.1 Oceanococcus sp.
ACAGCACGGCCACCACGGTCAGCAACCGGAGCGGTCCCAGCTTGTTCTCCCCCGTGTACTTCTAATCCCTGCATCTTACATCAGGGATCGACGGCTCTGGTCAGCCTTTTCGGCTTTTCGCTATGCTTGCGCGATGGAGACCCTGGCCCCGGCCGCTGCAAAGAACGAGCTGCTCGAAGCCTGGCGGCCGCTGGCCAATGCGAGTGCCGATTTCATCGCCGTGCTGACGCCCGAAGGTCGTGTGGCGCTGGCCAATTCGCGCATGGCCAGATTGCTGCGAAGACCGGCGGCACAGATTGAGGGACGCAAGCTCGATGAGCTCCATTTGCCCCGCAGCTTGATCGAGCCCTGGATGCTGCATTTGAAAGAAGCTTTGGCGCGGCGGCGAGCGCTGAAGATCGAACATACCCTGGGGCAGGCCGGGCGCCAGGTCGTCAGCCGCCTGTTGCCGGTCCAAATGCCGGATGATTCCCGCTGGGTCCTGTGCATTACGCGGCATGTCGGCAGTCGACGCCTGTTCAGCCAGCAACTGCAGCATCAGGCCCTCCATGACCCGTTGACCGGCCTGGTGAACCGACGCGGATTCGAGCGTGAACTGGAGCGCTTTATCCATGAGGCGCGCGAGACCGGCCGCAGTCATGCCCTCTGCTATCTCGATCTGGACAGCTTCAAGCAGGTCAATGACAGTTGCGGCCACGGCGCAGGTGATGAACTGCTGCGGCAGCTTCCCGCCGTTCTGCAGCCGCGGGTGCGCCAGCAGGACACTCTGGCGCGTCTGGGCGGAGATGAGTTTGGAGTCCTGCTGCATGGCTGCAATCTGGACGACGCCCGGCGCATCGCGGAGACCCTGCGCGATGCCGTGCAACGATTCCGCTTTGTCTGGCAGACCCGCACCTTCTCGGTTGGAGTCAGCGTCGGCATCGTGGGCATCGCGCCAGATTGCGAGGGCCTGGACGCCGTGCTCAGCGAGGCCGACGCGGCGTGCTATGCCGCCAAGGACCAGGGCCGAAACAGCGTGTTTGTCTCCCAGCCACACGATCTGACCATCATCCGCCAGCGTGGGGAGCGGCGCTGGGCGAATCGTCTGCGCCAGGCGTTGCAGAGCGATGACGGTTTTCACCTTCACTATCAGAGCATCTTCTCGCTGCAGGATGGCCAGGCAGCGCCGCGTCAGCATGAAATTCTTTTGCGCCTTCCGGACAGCAGTGGACGGCCGATCCTCCCAGGGGCCTTTTTGCCCGCCGCGGAGCGTAACGGCCTCATGGGACAGGTCGATTCCTGGGTGATTCGCCGCAGCCTGCAGATGATTGGCGGGCCGCTGCGAGAGAGGCTGGGCGGTCAGCGTTTCGGCATCAACCTGTCCCCGATGTCTCTGTCAGACCCAACGCTGCTGGAAACCATCCAGCAGGGCTTGCAGGAGCACGAACTGGCGCCGGAGATTCTCTATTTCGAACTGCGGGAAACCGCCTTCAATCTCAATCTGGGGGCCGCGCTGGAGTTCATGCGCACGCTCAATGAACTGGGTTGCGGGTTGAGTCTGGACGGATTCGGGAGCGGGGTGTCGTCCTTTTCCTATCTGAAGAATCTGCCGGTCGACATGATCAAGATCGACGCCAGCCTGATCGCGGAGATGGTCGGCAGTCCGGCAGATGAGGCCATTGTGCGGGCCATCAACGACATTGCACACAGGCTGGGTATCGCCACCGTGGCCGAGGCGATTGAGAGTGAGGGTCTGCTGGCAATGCTGCGGGATATGGGCATCGACTACGCACAGGGTTATCTGCTTGGCGGTCCCCGTCCGCTGGCGGAATTCGGTGGTGTTCCGGTGCCGCAGGGCTGATTGGCAAGGGGATTGCTTGTGAGCAGGGCAGTCGGCGCGATGGCCGACTTCACTGTCAAACTAACGGGGAATCCTCTTCATGAGAAAAACCAAGCAACTGGGTGCGGCTGCCGCATTGGTCTCTGGTGTCATTCTGGCCGGTCCGGCCACCGCCGGTCTGTCCGGCAACGTGGCGGCGACCTCCGATTACATGTTCCGCGGACTGTCGCAGTCCGGCGGCGCTGCGGTCCAGGGTGGCGTCGACTACGCCAGTGATTCGGGCCTGTATGTGGGCACCTGGGTCTCGAACATCAACTTCGGTGGCGGCACGGAGCAGGACATTTACGTGGGCTACGGCACCGAAATCAGTGGTGTGGGTGTGGACATCAGCGCCCTGTACTACTGGTATCCGGAAGAAGATTCCGGCACGGGTGGCGAGTGCAGCACGCTGGAACTGGGGCTGGGCGTGAGCTTCGGTCCGCTGTCCCTGGGCGCCGCCTATGCCGACGAGACTCACTTCTTCCTGTGCGACGGTCTGGGTGAAGCGGCTCTGTATCTGTCCGCCGGTCTGGGCATCGGTCTGACCGACAGCCTCAGCCTCGATATCAGCATCGGTCAGTACAGCGGTGACGAAATCGAGCGCTCCGGTGTCAACGGCACGGACGACAGCTACTTCGATTACGCGATCGGCGTGAGCAGCGAACTGCAGGGCGGCTACGGCGTGGCCTTCCAGTATGTCGGCACCGACATTGACGATGATGATCCCAAGCTGGTCGTCTCCTTCAGCAAGTCATTCGACCTGTAGTCGCATGCGCTGATGAGCCGGAACACTCCCGGCAAAAAAGAAAGGGCCGCGTCAGCGGCCCTTTTTTTTGGGTCTGATTCACGCCCGATGCAAAGCGCGGGCGTCCGGAGTTTGCTCCGTGGTGGTGCATGACCTGCACCGCGACGGTGCGCGGTGGCAGGTCAGTCCCTTGCTCAGGTCCGACGACGGAG
>JBFKIN010000431.1:0-2804 GCA_041632255.1 Oceanococcus sp.
CATCGACAGTGACGAAGATGGGCGGATAAGGCGCAGCGGACCAGGAGCGGCGGTCACGTTCGATCAGGGCGTAGTCCTCGCACAGCTCGGCAAAGTCTGCGCCCTGAAGCAGGGCCTTGAGACCCGCCAGCTCCCGGTCGGGAAACCGGTCCGCCAGAGCTTCCAGTCGATGCGTCGCACGATCCGGCCCAGCCGCCAGCAAGGCATCACGCAACGGCGTCGCGCTGATGCCCTGGAAATTCGGCTGCTCGCGATAGTCCCACTGCGGAAACAAGGCGAGGTAGTAGGAACTGGAATCCTTGTTGTGCCCGTAAAGCACGACGCGACTGCTGCCGGCGTGCGGCTCCACGGCCTCGCGCACGGCGCGCAACCACACCTCTTCGTTGTAGAAGACGTCCGGCACCGGCGCGAACAGCAGCCGCTCGGGCGCGATATCCGCCAGTGCGGCGCGAATCAGCTGCTCGCGCTCGGCGTCCGTGAACGGGTTGCGAATGCTGCGCGCCTGCCCCGCCGACCCGAGCACGATCAGCAGGCGATCGCACTGCGCCAGCGCCTCGCGACAGACCACCTCATGTCCGCGATGAAAGGGCTGGAAGCGTCCGATCACCAGGGCGAGAGACATGTCCTGCCGATCAGGCATCGCCCAGCCACTGGCGCGCGTTGAGGAACATGCGCAGCCAGGGCGACTCCCCCTGCCATTGCGGCGGACGCCAGGAAAAGCTGGCGGCGCGGGTCAGGCGCTCCGGGTGCGGCATCATGATGGTGATCCGGCCATCGGCATTGCTGATCCCGGTGACCCCGGCCGGCGAGCCATTGGGATTCTGCGGGAAGCGCTCGGTCGGCGCACCGTGGTGATCGACAAATCGCAGCGCCACCTGACCGCCGGCCTCGAGGGCGGCGAGCTGACTGGCAGGATCGAGGAAGGCCGCCCGGCCTTCGCCATGCGCCGAAGCCACCGGCAGTCGCGAGCCAGCCAGACCGCCAAGCATGACCGAACGGTTCTCTGGCACCTCCACCAGAACGAGCCGTGCTTCGAACTGTTCCGAACGGTTGCGGACAAAATCCGGCCACTGCTCGGTACCCGGAATCAACTCGCGCAGGGCGGACAGCATCTGGCAGCCGTTGCAGACCCCCAGGGCGAAATGGCCCGGGTCGGCGAAGAATCGGCTGAACTGCTCACGCACCCCCGCATGGTGCAGGATGCTCTTGGCCCAGCCACGGCCGGCACCCAGCACGTCGCCGTAGGAGAAGCCCCCGCAGGCCGCAAGGCCAACGAAACCATCCAGCACGTGCTGACCGCTGAGCAGGTCGCTCATGTGCACATCCACCGGCTCGAAGCCGGCCTGCGCGAACATCCAGGCCATTTCGACCTGGCCATTGACCCCCTGCTCCCTCAGGATGGCCACCGGCGGACGGCGGCTGACCACCGCGGGTGCCGGCCAGTCAAAGCTCAGCGTCACATTGAGGCCGGGATCCTGAACATCGGCGATGGCCTCGAACTCTTCGCGCGCGCAGTCGGGTTCGTCCCGGGCGGCCTGCATCCGGTAGCTGGTTTCGGCCCAGCACTGTTCCAGCGCACGGGCGTCGCCGCAGTAGATTTCACCGGATTGGGCGTCCACGATGCGGACCTGCTGATCATCCCGCGTTCTGGCGACCACACTGGCAGCAAGACCGGCCGCGCCGGCCTGACCCAGAACCTCCCCCACATCCTCGGCCGGCACCTGGATCAGCACGCCGACTTCCTCATTGAACAGGCGGGCCATGACCTCACCGCCCAGCAGATCGATATCCAGACCGCAACGCGCGGCGAAGGCCATCTCCAGCAGCGCGGCCAGCACCCCCCCGTCGCTGCGGTCGTGATAGGCCAGCAGGCGGCCGTCCTGGCGCAGCTGCTGGATCAGATCGAACAGCGCGCGCAAAGCGGCCGGATCGGCCACATCCGGTGTCTCGCCGCCGAGTTCTCCATACACCTGGGCCAGCGCCGAACCCCCCAGACGCTGCTGTCCGCCGGGCAGCTCCAGCAGCAGGATGCGGGTCTCGCCCAGATCACGACGCAGTTGCGGGGTCGCCACCTGGGCCACGTCGGTGACCGGCGCAAAGGCGCTGATGATCAGCGAGACGGGTGAAGTCACGCTGTGCTCGGCGTCCCCCTCCTGCCAGCGGGTCTGCATCGACAGGGAATCCTTGCCGACCGGGATAGCCAGACCCAAGGCCGGACAGAACTCCTTGCCCACGGCCTCGACCGTGGCCAGCAGGGCCGAGGCCTGCTGCGCATCACCGGCGGCCGCCATCCAGTTGGCCGACAGGCGCACATCCTCGATCTTCTCGATCGGCGCGGCGGCGATGTTGGTCAGCGCCTCTGCCACCGCCATGCGGCCGGAGGCCGCGGCATTGCTGATCGCAATCGGCGTGCGCTCGCCCATGGCCATCGCCTCGCCAATCGGGCCGGCATAGCCCGCGGCGGTTACCGCCACGTCCGCCACCGGCACCTGCCAGGGGCCGACCATCTGGTCGCGGCAGACCAGGCCGGTGACGCTGCGGTCGCCGATGGTGATGAGGAAATTCTTCGACGCCACCGCCGGCAGTTGCAGCACGCGGGTAATGGCCTCGGTCAGATCCAGTCCTTCCGTCCAGGCAGTATCTGCGGAGGGCGCCGTCAGCTTCGTGGCTTCGCGCTGCAGCGGCGGCTGCTTGCCCAGCAGCACGTCCATGGGCAGATCGACCACGTCGATCCCACCCGCGTGCACGTGCAGGCGACGTTCGGCCGTGCCGGTGCCGATCACCGCGAAGGGGCAACGCTCCCG
>JBFKIN010000432.1:0-2801 GCA_041632255.1 Oceanococcus sp.
GAGGTGCTAAGGGTTATGTGGCGCTATACCAGTACATCCAAGAAATCGACGTTGTATTCGTATTGGCCATCAGATCTCAGCGCGAAGCCGGATACGACAGGGAAACCCACGATCTGAACTTGCCTTAGGTCCGCTTCAGGCACACACCCGCCAACTAGTTGTCCGAATTGAACGTCCGGTGTTGTTGGTCGCGACCAACTCCATTGACTTGAGCTGATCAGTTTTGCGGAGCGGGTGCCCAGCTGCTTGACCGTTTCCTAGGGTTTCGGATCCTCACGCAGTGCGCGCGCGGCAGACACTCACGGGCCAAATTCTTGCCATCCGCGAGAGAATCCCTTGTCCGGCCGCGCAACACGCCAAGTGAACGCCGTGACGCGACGCATGCCATGAACGCGAGCAAGCTGAGCGTCTGGCTCATTGGTCCAGCCTGCTCAGCTTGCAGGCCTTCCTCTTCAGATCCCAGCCGGTCGACGGGCCTGCCGCCATGCGCCAAGGCTCAGCCCGGCCACAGGGTGATCATCCCGCGTCATGCAGCGCCCATAAAAAAGGCCGGACAGCCTCTCGACTGCCCGGCCCGAACCCGTTTTCGAGCTTACTCGCCGGTTTCAACCTCTTCCGGCTTGGCGCTTTCGCTGAGCGCCTTGATGCTCAGTCGGATACGGCCCTGCTTGTCGACCTCCAGCACCTTGACCCGCACGGACTCACCCTCGCTCAGCACAGCGGATACGTTTTCGACGCGCTGGTCTGAGATCTGGGAGATGTGCACCAGGCCATCCTTGCCCGGCAGAATCGTGACGAAGGCGCCGAAATCCATGATCCGGGCGACCTTACCGTCGTAGATGGCACCGACCTCGACATCCTTGGTCAGTTCATCGATGCGCTTAATCGCCGCATCGGCCTGTGCCTTGTCGACAGCCGCGATCTTCACCGTGCCGTCGTCCTCGATATCAATCGTGGTGCCGGTTTCCTCGGTGATGCTGCGGATCGTTGCCCCACCCTTGCCGATCACGTCACGGATGCGTTCCGGGTTGATCTTGATGGTGGTGATGCGCGGTGCCCACTCGGACATCTGCTCACGCGGCTTGTCGAGCACCTTGCCCATTTCGCCCAGGATATGAAGCCTGGCGTCGCGTGCCTGCGCAAGAGCCTGGTCCATGATCTCCCGGGTGATGCCGGTGATCTTGATGTCCATCTGCAGGGCGGTGACGCCATCCTGCGTACCGGCCACCTTGAAATCCATGTCGCCCAGGTGATCTTCGTCACCCAGGATGTCGGTCAGGACTGCAAAGCGGGTCTCGTCCTTGATCAGGCCCATCGCCACACCGGCCACCGGCGCCTTCATCGGCACGCCGGCATCCATCAGTGCCAGCGAAGTGCCGCAAACGCTGGCCATGGAGCTGGAACCATTGGATTCGGTGATTTCCGAAACCACACGGACAACGTAGGGGAACTCATCGACCAGGTCGGGCATCACAGCCGCAACGCCGCGCTTGGCCAGACGGCCATGGCCGATTTCACGACGCTTCGGACCACCCATGAAACCGGCTTCGCCGACACAGTAGGGCGGGAAGTTGTAATGCAGCATGAAGGGTTCTTTGTACTCGCCTTCAATCGCATCGATGATCTGCGCGTCGCGCCCGGTGCCCAGCGTGGTGACGACCAGGGCCTGGGTTTCGCCGCGAGTGAACACGGCCGAGCCGTGGGTGCGCGGCAGCACGCCAACCTCGACATCGATCGGCCGCACAGTGCGGGTATCGCGGCCGTCGATGCGCGGCATGCCATCCAGCACGCGGTTACGCACGATGCTCTTTTCCAGACGGCCGAATTCGCCCTTGACCTCGCCTTCCGCCGGAGCGCCCTCTTCACCGGTGCACAGTTCGGCGACCAGCGCGTCCTTGAGTTCGCCCAGGCGATCCTGGCGCTGCAGCTTGTCCGCGATGCCATAGGCCTCGGTGACCGCGGCCTGGCACTTGGCGGCGACCTGCTCGCGCAGGCTGAGGTTTTCCTCGGCCGGGGTCCATTCCCACTTCGGCTTGCCCGCTTCCGCCGTCAGTTCATTGATCGCCGCAATGGTCGCCTGCATCTGCTCGTGGCCGAACAGCACCGCGCCCAGCATGACTTCCTCGGACAGCACCTTCGCTTCCGATTCGACCATCAGCACCGCGTCCGCAGTACCGGCCACGACCAGGTCCAGCTGTGACTCCTTGAGCTGGGTCGCAGTCGGGTTGAGCAGATAGGCGCCATCCTTGTAACCGACGCGGGCTGCGCCGATCGGACCCTGGAAGGGGCAGCCGGACAGGCTCAGCGCCGCGGAAGCACCGATCATCGCGGGGATGTCGGCATCGATCTGCGGGTCGCAGGAGATCACCGTGGCGATGACCTGCACTTCGTTCATGAAACCCTTGGGGAACAGCGGACGGATCGGACGGTCGATCAGACGCGAGGTGAGGGTTTCCTTTTCGGTCGGACGGCCTTCGCGCTTGAAAAAGCCGCCGGGAATCCGGCCGCCGGCGTAGAACCGTTCCTGGTAATTGACGGTCAGCGGGAAGAAGGCCTGACCGGGGTTGGCCTCCTTGCGCGCCACTGCGGTCACCAGGACCACCGTGTCACCAATGCTGACCTTGACGGCACCGCCGGCCTGACGGGCCATGGCGCCGGTTTCGATGACGACCGTCTGGTCGCCCAACTGAAATTCTTTTCTTACTGGAGTCACTATCTTTTCCGTTTCCTATTCCTGCAAATGCAACGGCCCCCGCGGGTGCGGGGGCCGTCTTGTATCGGGTGCTTAGCGGCGCAGTCCC
>JBFKIN010000433.1:0-2797 GCA_041632255.1 Oceanococcus sp.
ACCCCGGAGTCGGGGCAGGTGTACTGGCGCGGGCGTGAGTTCGCCGCCCGCCTGGACGAAGCACGGCAGGCCATCAGTTTCCTGGACGAGCGGCTCGGCCTGTGCCGGGACCTGACGGTGGAACAGAATCTGCGCTTTGCCTGCGCGGCGGGTGCCGGTGGTGACGTGGCGACATTGCTGGAGGATCTGGCACTGGCGCCGCTGGCGGAGCGTCCGTTGCGCCAGCTTTCCACCGGCCAGAAGAAGCGGGTAGGGCTGGGCCGCATCCTGGCCGAAGGCAGCCTGGTCTGGCTGCTGGACGAACCGGCCAATGGCCTGGATGCGGGTAACCGGACCCGTCTCGCCGACCTGATCCGGAAGCACGCTGCGGCCGGCGGACTCTGCCTGTATGCCAGCCATGAACCGCTGCCGCTGGACGGCGTCATCGAGATGGAGTTGCCCTGATGCGTGCCCTGATGGCTCATGTCCAGCGGGAGTGGCAACGTTACTGGGGCCGGCGCGGCGATGTGATCCAGGCGCCGCTCATCTTCTGCCTGGTCTGCATCCTGTTTCCGCTGGGCGGGGTTCCATCGCCGGATCATCTGGCCCGGTATGCACCAGCCGTGATCTGGGCCGCATCTCTGATCGCCTGCGTTTTTGGCCTCGAAACCCTGTACCGACAGGAGCTGTCCGAAGGCTGGGTCGATGCGATGCTGCTGGCGCCGCTGCCCCTGCCGCTGGTTCTGCTGGTCAAGTCCCTGATGCACTGGCTGTTCACCGGGCTGCCGGTGGCCCTGCTGGCCTGGCCACTGGGCAAGGCCCTGTATTTCCCCGATGCGGCCTTGCAGTTGCTGATCCTCAGCCTGCTGCTCGGCACGCCAGTGCTCGTCCTGCTGGGTGGCATCGGTGCCGGTCTCACCGCAGGGATGGGGCGGGGAGGTCTGCTGATGAGCCTGCTGCTGATCCCGATGTATGTCCCAGTCCTGATCTTCGGCGCCGGCGTGGGCGTTGCCGCGCATGACGGCCTGCCGGCCACGGCTCAGTTATACTTGCTTGCCTGCATGCTGCTCGCTGCCATCGTCCTGGCCCCGTGGGCCAGCGCCGCCGCCCTGAAAATTTCCGCAGAATCGTCCTGATGTGGCTCTGGTTTCACAGGCTGGGCTCGCCGCCCAGCTTTTATCCCTTCGCCGGCCGACTGGCCGTCATCCTGGCCGTGCCCGGGGTCTTGCTGTTACTGCACGGTCTGTATGGTGCCCTGCTGTCGGCGCCCGCGGATTATCAGCAGGGCGAAGGCTATCGAATCATCTTCGTGCATGTGCCAGCGGCCTGGCTGTCCCTGTTCGTCTATTCCGGCATGGCGGTGGCGGCCGTCATCGCACTGATCTGGAGGATGAAGGTCGCGGAAGTCTTCATCGTGGACGCTGCCTGGCTGGGCGCCGGATTCACCGCAGTGGCGCTGGCCACCGGCATGTTGTGGGGCAAGCCGATGTGGGGCACCTACTGGGTCTGGGATGCTCGATTGACCTCCGAACTGATCCTGCTGTTTCTCTATCTCGGGGTTCTGGCCCTGGATCAGGCCCTGCATGATGAGCGTCAGGCGGCCCGAGCCTGCAGCCTGCTCGCGCTGGTCGGCGCCATCAACGTCCCCATCGTGCATTACTCGGTAGAGTGGTGGAACACGCTGCATCAGGGGCCGACAGTGAGCAAGTTCGATTCGCCATCGATGGACAGCCGCATGCTCTGGCCTCTGCTCGAGATGGCGCTGGCGACCAGTCTGCTTTTTGGCACCATCGTTCTGGTGCGGATGCGGGCCAGCCTGCTGTGGCGCGAAAGGCATAGTCGCTGGGTCAGGGAAATGCTGAGGAACTGATGCAGGAATTCATCGAAATGGGGGGTTACGCCCGTTATGTCTGGCCCAGCTACGGGCTGTTCCTGCTGATGCTGCTGGGCAGTTGGGGAACCGCCATCCACAGAGGGCGTCAAATCCGACGCAGAATTGCGCAACTCGACAACGCGAACAACTCATGACCCGACGCCAACGCCGCATGCTGATGCTGGCCTCCGGTGCCGCCCTGATGGTCGGCCTCGCCGTGCTCGCCGCCCAGGTATTCCAGCAGAATCTGATGTATTTCTACAGCGCCACGGAAGTGGTCGGCGGGGAAGTGCCGCAGGGCGCACGCATTCGCCTCGGGGGGCTGGTGGTGCCCGGTAGCGTGCAACGCGAAACCGCCAGCCTCAAGGTGGAGTTCGCGCTGGCGGATTGCGAGAACCGGGTGCCAGTCAGCTATGAAGGCATCCTGCCGGATCTGTTCCGCGAGGGGCAGGGCATCGTCGCCACCGGACAGCTGACGGGCGACGGCCATTTCGTGGCCGATGAGGTCCTGGCGAAGCACGACGAGAACTATATTCCGCCGGAACTGGCCGAACGTCTGGGCGACAAGGAGACAGGGCACAGCTGCGCGCCCTTCAAGTCGATGGCCCGATCATGATCGCGTCGGTCGGACACTTCGCCCTCAGCGCGGCCCTGGCCGTCGTGCTGCTGCAGTTCATCCTGCCGCTCTGGGGCCTTTACCGTCGTCAGGCTCAGCCGATGCTGCTGGCCGCGCCAGCGGCGCGGGCCGCCTTCGCACTGATTGCCTGCGCTTTCGTACTGCTGACCATCGCGTTCCTCCAAAGCGACTTTTCCATCGCCTATGTGGCGCAGCAGTCGAATTCCTCACTGCCGCTGCTCTACAAGGTTTCCGCGGTCTGGGGTGGCCACGAGGGATCGCTGCTGCTGTGGCTGCTGATGCTGACCGGCTGGAGCTTGGCGGTGTCG
>JBFKIN010000434.1:0-2797 GCA_041632255.1 Oceanococcus sp.
GCCCCCTTGTCGTGACCCCGGGCACCGACTACATCGCCGCCCGCGCCACCGCGGCCGAACCCTTCACGCCGCTGGATCTCGCATCCGACCTGGAAATGGGCGAAATTCCGCCCGAACAGCTGCCTTTCTACACGCACAAGACGGGCACCAGCATGGCGGCTCCCCATCTGGCCGGCCTCGTCGCCCTGCTGCTGGAAGCCAACCCTGCGCTGGGCTGGCGGGAACTCAAGGAGATCTTCAAGGCCACGGCCACCAACATGCCCGGCTACGAGCCCTGGGAAATCGGTGCGGGCTACGCCAATGCGGAGGCGGCACTGGCCATGGCCCTGGCCCTGCGTAATGACTATGGCCAGACCTCGCAGCTGCTGAACGCACCGAATGCCTATATCCCGCTGACCGGGTCGACGGTGGAGAGCTACAGCATCGACTTCCTGCCGGCCGGCGACACCGGTTCGGTCAGCTTCGAAGTGGACGAGGAGATCGCCCTGCTGGTGGCAGCCTGGAACTTCGACACGGTCAACCCCTGCAGCTGCGCCATCGTGCTGGTGGACCCGGACGGCAACCGGTATGGCTCGGGCATCGCCCTGCCCGTGCTGTCACCACGGGTGTCGACAGCGGCGCCGGGCAAGCCGGGCACCTGGCAACTCACGGTGCGCGGCATCGGCGGCGTATCCGGCGTGACGCTGGATCCGCTCGGCCTGACCAACGGCGTCTCCCCGCCGGCCAGCCTGAACAACATCACCGTGGAGCTGTTCACCGGTGGCGACCCCGTGGGTCTGGACGATGTGGCCGGCCACCCGGCCGAGTCCTTCATCCGCAAGGCAGTGGCCGAACGCCTGGTGGATGCCCGCGAGACCGGCTTCCTGCCAGATGCGCCCCTGCTCCGCGGCGAGTTCGCGCGGTACCTCGGCGCCTGGGGCCTGCGCCAGACCCAGGCGCACGACGGCAGCGCGCCCTTCAGCGACGTCAGCGGCGGCGAAGCGGCTGCGGCGGCTGCCGCAGTGCGCCCCGGCCAGCTGATCATGGACCGGTCCACCGCCTCCCGCGCCCTGATCGAGGACAGCGAGCGTGGCAGCTTCCGGCCGCAGGGCACCGTGCCGCGCCAGCTGGCGGCCTACGCCCTGGTCCAGGCCACGGGCGGCCAGAAGGCGGCGGAACAGTATGACGGCCCGCTGGTGGCCTATGGCGCGGACGGCGATCTCGTCGAACTGGCCGATGCCGACCTGGTCAACCCCGCCTACCGGGGCCACGTCCAGCACGCGTTGCTGCAAAGGATCTTCGAAGCCGAAATCATCGACGGCCAGCCGTACTTCAGCCCTCAGGCCGTGCTGAGTCGGGCCGACTTTGCTGTCGCCAGCGTCAAGACCTTCGCCACCGTGCCTTTCCCCTTCTAGGCCGGACCGCATCCTCGAAAGCCCCTTCCCAGGAAGGGGCTTTTTTTTGACGACCCTCACCGGCGGCTGGCGCTGCGCAATTCACGCGCCAGCGCCGCGGCTGGGGAGAGAGCGCCTGACCGTCCCGGAACAATGGACAAACCCCACCGCACATGGCAACTTAACCGTTTGCCGCTGGACGCATCGCGCCGCGGAGAGAGACTCATAAATTCAACAGTCTTTGGGGGACTGACATGGGACAAGCGCTGGAAGACCAGACGCCCTTGGCGCGGCTTTATCACTGGGAGAAGACACGGCCGGACGCGGTGCATTTCACGCAGCCCTTCGGGGGCGGCAAGGTCGTGGAATACACCTGGAAGGAGGTCATGCAGCAGGTTCGCAGCATGGCGGCCTACCTGCAGTCGCTGGATCTGCCCGAGCACTCCCAGATCGCCCTGCTGGGCAAGAACACCGCCCATTGGATGATGGCGGACTGGGCCATCTGGATGGCGGGACACGTGACCGTCCCGATCTACCCGACGCTCAACGCCGACACCGTCAGCTACATCCTGGATCACAGCGAGTCGAAGCTGGTCTTCATCGGCAAGCTGGATGACCGTGACTGGAAGGAAATGGCCCGCGGCATTCCCGGCGACATGCCACGGGTGGTCATGCCCATGGGACCAGCCGATGGCGGCGGCGAGGACTGGGACGCCATCGTGACCCGCACCGAACCGCTGGCGGGCGAGCCCGACCGCGCCATGGACGACATGGCAACCATCGTCTACACCTCGGGCAGCACCGGTCAGCCCAAGGGCGTGATGCACAACTTCAACGCCTTCCGGGTGGCCGGCACCAGCCTGACCGATCTGATGAAGATCGACGGCCGCAGCGTCGACGAAAGCGACCGCCTGCTGTCGTACCTGCCGCTGGCCCACGTGTTCGAGCGCGTCTGCGTGGAAAACCTCTCCACGTACTTCGGCTGCCATGTGTTCTTCGCGGATTCGCTGGACACCTTTGTGCAGGACCTGCGCCGCGCACAACCGACCCTGTTCTTCTCTGTCCCCCGCCTGTGGACCAAGTTCCAGTCCGGGGTCTTCGCCAAGATGCCCAAGAAGAAGCAGGATGTGCTGTTCCGCATTCCCATCCTGGGCAAGAAGGTCAAGCACAAGATTCTCGAACAGCTGGGTCTGGAGAACGTGCGCTTTGCCGGCACCGGCTCCGCTCCGCTGTCCGCGGACACCATCAACTGGTACCGCACCATCGGAGTCGAACTGCTGGAAGGCTATGGCATGAGCGAAAACCTGGCCTACTCGCACTTCACCAAGCCGGGAGACGCCAAGCTCGGATACGTGGGCTCGTCCAACCCCGGCGTCATCACCAAGATCGGCGACAACGGCGAAATCCTGGTCAAGAGCCCTGCC
>JBFKIN010000435.1:0-2789 GCA_041632255.1 Oceanococcus sp.
AATCTCCAGCTGGCCGTTCGCCACGATGGGCAGCTCGTACTGGGAAATCTGGTAGCCCTTGGGCAGGTCCGGGTAGAAATAATGCTTGCGGGCGAAGACACAGCGCTCGGCGATCTGTGCATCCACGGCCAGGCCAAACTTCACCGCCATGGCCACGGCCTGTGCATTGAGCACCGGCAGTACGCCGGGCAGCCCCAGATCGATGCCGCAAGCCTGGCTGTTGGGCGCCGCGCCATAAGCCGTGGCGGCGCCGGAAAAAATCTTGCTGCGGGTCTTGAGCTGGACGTGGACCTCCAGCCCGATGACGACTTCCCAGCCGGGATACTGGCTCATCGGGCCACCTCCGGACGCTGCAGATGCCAGTCGCTGTGCCGCTGATAGCCGTGGGCGGCGGACAGCAGACGAGCTTCGCCGAAGCGCGGACCGATCAGTTGCACACCCACCGGCAGACCGCTGACCAGGCCACAGGGCATGGACAGCGCGGGCAGGCCCGCCAGGTTGGCGGCGATGGTGTAGATGTCGTTCAGATACATGGCCACCGGGTCGGCGGTCTTTTCGCCGAGGCGGAAAGCCGGCGCCTGGGTCGTCGGGCCAATCACCAGATCGACTTCTTTGAAGGCCCGTTCGAAATCCTGGGCGATCAGCTGGCGGACCTTCTGCGCCTGCAGATAATAGGCGTCGTAGTAACCGTGCGAGAGCACATAGGCCCCGATCATGATGCGTCGCTGGACCTCGCGACCGAAACCCTCACCCCGGGAACGGCGATAGAGGTCCGCCAGATTCTCGGGCTTGTCGCAGCGGTAGCCATAGCGCACGCCATCGAAGCGGGCCAGATTGGACGAGGCCTCGGCCGGCGCCACCACGTAATAGGTCGGCACCGACAAGGTGGAGCTGGGCAGACTGATATCGACGATCTCGGCCCCGAGCCTTTCGTACTCGGCAATCGCCGCCTCGACCGCGGCGCCGGTGGCGGCATCCAGGCCTTCGGCGAAGTATTCGCGCGGCTTGCCCAGCTTCAGTCCGGCCAACGGCTGATCCAGCGCGGCCACATAGTCCGGCACCGGCTCACGGGCCGAGGTGGAATCCTTCTCGTCAAAGCCGGCCATGGCCTGCAGCATGAAGGCGAGATCTTCGGCGCTGCGAGCGAATCCGCCGGCCTGATCCAGACTGGAGGCGAAGGCGATCATGCCCCAGCGCGAGCAACGGCCGTAAGTGGGCTTGAGACCGGTCAGGCCGGTCAGCGCGGCCGGCTGGCGGATCGAGCCGCCGGTATCCGTGCCACTGGCCAGCGGCGCGAGACCCGCAGCCACGGCGGCGGCCGAACCGCCGGAGGAGCCGCCCGGCACCCGCTCGGGGTCCCAGGGATTCTTCACCGGCCCGTAGAAGCTGGTTTCGTTCGATGAGCCCATGGCGAACTCGTCCATGTTGGACTTGCCCAGGCTCACCGCCCCGGCCGCCTGCAGAAGCTCCACCACGGTCGCGTTGTAGGGGGCGACGAAATTGTCCAGCATCTTCGAACCGCAGCTGGTGCGAACCCCCTGGGTCAGAAAGATGTCCTTGTGAATCAAAGGAATGCCGGTCAGCGGACCGGCTGTCCCATCAGCCAGCGCGGCATCGGCCTGCCGGGCGGATTCCAGGGCGGACTCGGCCGTGACCGTGATCATCGCGTTGATCTGGGGATCCAGCGCCTCGATGCGCTGAAGGAAATGACGGGTCAATTCCAGCGCCGAGAAGGAGCGGTCGCGCAGGCCTTCGGCCAGCGACCTGACTGACAGGGTATGCATGCCGGCTTACTCGATGACCCGCGGGACGAGGTAATGGCCATCCGCCGCCGACGGCGCGAGCGCCTGGAAGGCCTCGCGGTCGGGGGTTTCGCTGACCTCGTCCGGGCGCAGTCGCTGCACCATGTTCAGCGGGTGCGCCATCGGCTCCACGCCGGCGGTGTCGGCCGCCTGAAGCTGGTCCACCAGGGCCAGGATATTCGACAGTTCGCCAGCGTAAACCGGCAAATCCTCAGCGGTGACCGCCAGGCGGGCCAGTTCGGCCACGCGGCGCACCTGCTCGGCATCCAGACTCATGGATATCCCGTGACAGTAACGACAAGGGCGCGAAACCTACCATATTCCGTGCCTTGCCCAAAGTCCCCAGCATTGCTAAATTCCTCGCCTTTGCGACCCTGCATCCCTCCACGCTCCGGCGGCCCCCTCCCCCTATGTTCAATCAGCTAAGCGGCCTGTTCGTCAACGACCTGTCCATTGACCTCGGCACGGCGAACACCCTGATCTATGTTCGCGGCGAAGGCATCGTGCTGAACGAACCTTCCGTCGTTGCCATTCGCACGGATGCACGCGGCGGCAAGCGGATCGAGGCCGTGGGGCTGGACGCCAAGCGCATGCTGGGCCGCACCCCGAACAATGTGTCGACCATCCGTCCGCTCAAGGACGGCGTCATCGCGGACTTCACGGTGACGGAAAAGATGCTGCAGCACTTCATCCGCAAGGTGCACTCGCAGCGTCTGTTCCGCCCGCTCACCCGGGTCATCATCTGCGTGCCCTATGGCTCGACCCAGGTCGAGCGGCGCGCGATCCGCGAATCGGCCGCCAATGCCGGGGCGAAGAAAGTACAGCTGATCGACGAGCCTGTGGCTGCGGCCATCGGCGCCGGCATTCCGGTGGGCGAAGCCCGTGGCTCCATGGTGCTGGACATCGGCGGCGGCACCTCGGAAGTGGCCGTGCTGTCGATGAACGGCATCGTTTATGCCGAGTCCGTGCGCATCGGCGGCGACCGCT
>JBFKIN010000436.1:0-2789 GCA_041632255.1 Oceanococcus sp.
GCTTCACCCAGACCCATGTTGATGGTGATCTTGGTGATTCGCGGGGTGGCCATCACCGGGCAGTCCAGCTGCTTTTGCAGCTCACCGGCCAGCTTGTCCTTATATAGCGTTTGCAGATTTGACATTGCTCAGTCCTTAGCCGCCAACCACGTCGCCGGTGGAGCGGTAGACGCGCTGTTTGACGCCTTCCACTTCCTTGTAGCTCACGCGATCGCCCTTTTCCGTCTTGGGGTTGAACAGCATCACGTTGGACAGGTGGATCGGCGCCTCCCGTTCCTCGATGCCGCCCTGGATTCCCAGGTTCGGATTCGGCTTTACATGTTTCTTGACCATGTTGAGGCCTTCGACCACAACCCGATCTTCACCCTTGAACGAGACGACGGTGCCACGTCGGCCCTTGTCCCGTCCGGCGATGACGACGACATCGTCGCCCTTGCGAATACGTTGCATGGTTACAGAACCTCCGGCGCCAGCGAGATGATGCGCATGAACTTCTCACGCAGTTCGCGCGTCACCGGGCCAAAAATACGGGTCCCGATCGGCTCCAGCTTGCCCGAGAGCAGCACGGCCGCGTTGGTGTCAAAGCGGATCACCGAACCATCCGGACGACGAACGCCATGACGGGTACGCACGACGACAGCGTTGTGCACTTCACCCTTCTTGACCTTGCCCCGGGGAATCGCGTCCTTGACGCTGACCTTGATAATGTCGCCGACACCGGCGTAGCGCCGCTTGGAACCGCCCAGCACCTTGATGCACTGGACCTTCCGCGCTCCGCTGTTGTCAGCTGCCAGCAATACGGTTTCTGTCTGAATCATCGCCCTTTACTCCAGACCGGCCCGCTCGGTGATTTCCACCACGCGCCAGGTCTTGGTCTTGGACAGCGGCCGACACTGCTCCACCGTCACGGTATCGCCGATCTGGCATTCATTGGACTCATCGTGTGCATGCACCTTCTTCGACTTGGTCAGGTACTTGCCGTACAGGGCGTGCCGTTCCCGGCGCTCGACCAGAACGGTGATGCTCTTGTCCATCTTGTTGCTGGTGACCTTGCCACTCAGCCGCGGCGCATTGCTGTTATCGCTCATGCCTGGCGCCCTTTCTCATTCAGAATCGTTTTCAACCGCGCGATGTCACGACGGACTTCGCGCACCCGATGCGTCTTGGTGGACTGGCCGGTGGCCAGCTGCAGGCGCAGATTGAACTGCTCCCGGCGCAGCTCGACCAGCTCGTTGGTCAGCTCATCCGCCGTCTTGTCACGAAGCTCTTGGGCGTTCATCACATGATCGTCCGGTTAACAAATACAGTCTTGACGGGGAGCTTGGCTGCGGCCAGGCGGAAAGCCTCGCGCGCCACGTCCTCACCCACGCCTTCCATTTCGTAGAGCACCTTGCCGGGCTGAACCAGCGCGACCCAGTACTCCACGTTGCCCTTGCCCTTACCCATGCGGACCTCGATCGGCTTCTTGCTGATCGGCTTGTCCGGGAAGATGCGAATCCAGATCTTGCCGCCACGCTTGACGTGACGGGTCATGGCGCGACGGGCGGCCTCGATCTGGCGAGCCGTGATCCGACCCCGGCCGACGGCCTTCAGGCCGAACTCGCCGAAATCCACGCTGTTGCCGTTCTGGGCCAGGCCACGGTTGCGACCTTTCTGCTGTTTGCGGAATTTGGTCCGCTTCGGCTGCATCATGACTTCGTTACTCCCTTACGCCGCTTCGCCGGCAGCGGCTTCCGCCTTGCCTTCGAAGACCTCACCACGGAAGACCCAGACCTTGATGCCGATCACACCATAGGTGGTCTTGGCTTCAGCCAGACCGTAATCGACATCGGCGCGCAGGGTATGCAGCGGCACACGACCTTCGCGATACCATTCAGTCCGGGCGATTTCGGCACCGTTCAGACGGCCACCAACCTGAATACGGATACCGCCGGCACCCAGGCGCATGGCATTGGACACGGCGCGCTTCATGGCGCGACGGAACATGATGCGGCGCTCCAGCTGCTGGGCCACCGATTCGGCGACCAGGTAAGCGTCCAGTTCCGGCTTGCGAATCTCTTCCACCGACAGCTTGACCGGCATGCCGGCCTTGGCCTGGCAGGCAGCGCGCAGCTTCTCGATGTCCTCGCCCTTCTTGCCGATCACGATGCCCGGCCGCGCGGTATGCACGGTGATGGCGATCTTGCCGGCGAGGCGGTCGATCTGAATCCGGCTGACCGAAGCGTTCTTCAGCTTCTCGCGAATGAATTCGCGCAGCTTCAGATCTTCGTTCAGGTTCCTGCGGTATTCACCCTTTTCGGCGTACCAGACAGAGGACCAGTCCGAGGTCACTCCAAGGCGAAAGCCGACGGGCTGAATTTTCTGACCCATTGTTTCTTCCTTACTCCGCGACGCGGATCGTGATGTGGCTGGAGCGCTTCACGATGCGATCCGCACGACCCTTGGCGCGCGGTTTGATCCGCTTCAGCGGCGTCGCGCCATCGACAAAAATTTCCGCCACCTTCAGCTCGTCCACGTCAGCGCCATCGTTGTTTTCCGCATTGGCGATGGCCGAGTCCAGGACCTTCTTGATGATGTCCGAACCCTTCTTGGTGCTGAATTCCAGCAGCTGCAGCGCCTTGTCCACCGGAAGACCGCGGATCTGGTCAGCGACCAGCCGCGCCTTTTGCGGCGAAATGCGGGCGTATTTCAGTTGTGCCTGAGTCGACATGGCTCGTATTCCTTAGGACTTGCGATCGCCCGAGTGACCCTTGAAGGTCCGGGTCGGGGCGAACTCACCCAGCTTGTGA
>JBFKIN010000437.1:0-2786 GCA_041632255.1 Oceanococcus sp.
CAGCACGTTCTTGACCAGCACCGCGCAGCCCCCGCAGGAGGTGCCGGCCCGGGTGCCGGATTTCAGCTCGCCCAGCTGGGTGCAGCCGGCGGCGATGGCGCCGCACAGGTCGCCCTTGGTCACGTTGTTGCAGGAGCAGATAGTGGCGGTATCGGGCAGGGCATCGGCGCCCAGCGCCGGTGTGCCACCCTCGCTGGCCGGCAGGATCAGCTGCTCGGGCGGACAGGGGATCGCGATCCCATTGAGCGCCATCTGCAGCAGGTTGCCGTATTCGGCCGCATCGCCGACCAGCACCGCGCCGATCACCTGTTTGCCGGCGGAATCCGTGACCAGCTTCTTGTACACGCCGGCGTGGTCATTGACGTAGATGCAGCTGCGGGCACCCTGGCTTCGGGCATGTGCATCGCCGATGGACGCGACGTCCACGCCCATGAGCTTGAGCTTGGTGCTCATGTCCGCGCCGGTGAACTGGGCGTCGCCCCCCAGCAGGTGGGACACGGCGACCCGCGCCATGTCGTAGCCCGGCGCCACCAGTCCGAAGATCTGCTGGTTCCACAGCGCGCATTCGCCGATCGCATAGATGTCGGGGTCGGAACTGAGACAGTCATTGTCGATGACGATGCCGCCGCGCTCGCCCAGAGCCAGTTCGCAGTCGCGCGCCAGCGCGTCCTGCGGCCGGATGCCGGCGGAGAACAGCACGATGTCGGTTTCCAGGCAATCGCCGTCGGCAAATTCCATGCGATGCGCGTGCTGTTCGCCATCCACTATGCGCTGCGTGTTCTTGCCGGTGTGGACGTTGACGCCGATCGCTTCGATCTTGCTGCGCAGCAGCGCACCGCCACCGTCATCCACCTGCACCGCCATGAGGCGCGGGGCGAATTCGACCACATGAGTCTGCAGGCCCATGTCCGTCAGCGCCTTGGCTGCTTCCAGGCCCAGCAGGCCGCCGCCGACCACGGCGCCAACCCGGGATCGCGCGCCGGCCTCGGTGATCGCTTCCAGATCTTCGATCGTGCGGTAGACGAAGCAGTCCTTGCGGTCGTGGCCGGGAAAGGGCGGCACAAAGGGGTAGGAGCCCGTTGCCAGAACCAGCTTGTCGTACGCGACACTCAGGCCCTGGCGGGAATGCACGGTCTTGCTGGCGCGATCGATGCTCACCACCGCGTCGTTGAGGTGCAGGGTGATGCCATTGGCGGCGAAGAAATCGTCCTCGACCAGGGACAGGTCCTGCGCGGTGGCGCCGCTGAAAAAGGCGGACAGCTGCACTCGGTCGTAGGCCGGCCGCGGTTCTTCGCAGAAGCCGATGATGTCGTAGTCCGAGCGGCGGCCGGATTCGGCCAGTTGCTGGCACAGCGTTTCCAGGTACTTGTGGCCAACCATGCCGTTGCCGACCACCACGATTCTTGTCGCCATCTCGCTTTCCCAAAGCGGAATTCAGCAAGGCAGTTAGCAATCAGCATGCCAAGCGTGAGAGGCTGACAGGCGGGCCTTGGCGAGTGGCGTTCCGGCCATGATGCACCGCACAAGTGCAGGCTGCCTCGCGCCGGTGCAAGAGCGACCTGAGCCACCGCTGAAGCCGCTGCCAAACACCTGCAGGCCGCGGCCGAAAGCAGGCCAAGGCCCTGTGGGCCAGTGGCGCCCTTGCGGCAAAGCCGGGCACGGATTTTGCTGTCGGCATGGCGGGCCGCCCTCGGGTGGTTCGTAAAAGTGACAGGCCACGATTTGGCCAGACCGACGAGGAAGTCCTCCATGCCCCTGTGGCGTGGCGGGCTTTTTTTTTGCGCGTCCGGCAGTCATGCCGGCCATGACCTAGGGGGTCACATGAAAACTTTGTATCGCGGATTGCTGTTGACGCTGGTATTCGCCAGTCCCATGCCGGCGGTGGCCGGCGCCCAGTGCCAGGCGCCCGGGCCTGGCCAGCCGATCGAGTTGTCCGGCTGCCAGGCGGGCGATCGTCTGGTGCTGCACGGCCTGAATTTCGAAACCGCCTCGGCCCAGCTCAGCCCGGGCAGCACCCGGATGCTGGAGCAGGTGGCCGCGGCCCTGCGCGCCAGCCCCGGCATCCTGGTCAATATTCACGGCCATACCGACAACGTTGGTGATGCCGATTACAACCGGGAGTTGTCCCAGTTCCGCGCCGAGGCGGTGAAGCAGTTCCTGGTGGATCTGGGCGTTTCCGCTCAGCGCATGCAGGCGCGCGGTTTCGGCAAGAGCGACCCACTGGCGGATAACGTCACCGCCGCCGGCCGGGCCCAGAACCGGCGCGTGGAACTGGTGCTGGCCGGTACCGGTGCGCCGGTCCGCGCGGCCGCGCCGGTGCCACCCAAGACGGTCTACATGACGACATTCAGCGCCCAGCCGAGCCAGCTGACAGTGCCGCTGGGCACCACCGTGACCTGGAAGAATTACGACGAGATCACGCACAGCGTCGTCGTGGCGAATGAGAAAAGCCAGCGCCTGTGGTCGGCTGGCTGGAACGGGCAGACCTTCAGCAAGACTTTTGACAAGCCCGGGGAATATCCCTTCCAGTGCGGCGTCCACAATGATGTCCACGGCAAGATCATCGTCGTCGCGGGGCCGGTCGCGGAATCGAGCGATCCGAAACCGACCTACACCGGGCATACCCTGTCCGGCATGCCGAGCAAGCTGACCACGGCTGCGCCGATGCACCAGCATGAACCGCAGGCGCACAGCGTCCATGCGGCGCCGGCCCCGGCGCCGACAGCAGGATCGCCTGCGGAGGTCGCCGGCGATGCCGTACTGATCCGCAATCACGCCTTCAGCCC
>JBFKIN010000438.1:0-2786 GCA_041632255.1 Oceanococcus sp.
ATGACGACTACGTCGCAGCAGGTGCCCGCCTGGTCGACGACGCCGAAGCGGTGTTCTCCCAGGCCGAGATGGTGGTCAAGGTCAAGGAGCCGCAGCCGAACGAATGCGCCATGCTGCGCGAAGGCCAGTTGCTGTTCACCTATCTGCACCTCGCGCCGGATCCGGCCCAGGCCGAGGCGCTGGTGCGTTCCGGCTGCACCGCGGTGGCCTATGAGACCGTGACTGACAACCAGGGCGGCCTGCCGCTGCTGGCGCCGATGAGCGAGGTGGCCGGCCGCATGTCCATTCAGGCCGGCGCCCACTGCCTGGAAATGGAGCAGGGCGGCCGTGGCATGCTGCTGGGTGGCGTGCCCGGTGTGCAGGCCGCCGATGTGGTGATCATCGGCGGCGGCGTGGTCGGCACCAACGCCGCCCGCATGGCCATGGGCATGGAAGCGCGGGTGACCGTGCTGGACCGCAGCCTGCGCCGCCTGAACCAGCTGGACATGCAGTTCGGTCCGACGCTGAACACGATTTATTCCACCACCGACGCGATCGAGAAATATGTGCTGGAAGCCGATCTCGTGGTCGGTGCCGTCCTGCTGCCCGGGGCCGCGGCGCCGAAGCTGGTGAGCCGGGACATGGTCGCCCAGATGCGCAAGGGATCGGTGCTGGTCGACGTGGCGATTGACCAGGGCGGCTGCTTCGAAACCTCGCGGCCGACCACCCACGCCGCGCCGACCTATGAAGTGGAAGGGGTGGTGCATTACTGTGTCGCCAACATGCCCGGCGCGGTGGCCCGCACGTCCACCTTTGCCCTCAACAACGCGACCTTGCCCTACACGCTGGCACTGGCCAGGAAGGGGTGGCGTCAGGCAATGCGTGACGACCCGCACCTCAAGGCCGGGCTGAATGTGCACGCCGGCCACATCACCTGTGAGGCCGTGGCCGAGGCCCTGAATTATCAGCTGCTGGCGGCGGACGCCGCGCTGGTCAGCTAGCGCGGAGCCGTTTTCCCGGGTCGTCGCGGAGGCTGCGCGACAGGCCGCTGGCATGGTCCGGCGCGTGCCGGAGAAAATATTTCTCCTCTCCGATGAAACTTGCGGTCGCCCTGGCGGTCTAGCGGGCCGGCACGATCCCGTTGCCCCGGGGCTGAACTCCCGGGCAGGTCGTCAATCGCCGCGATTGCCCGAATCCGGGCATCCCAAGGCGGCCAGGGTTTGCGCGTATTGAGCAATGGCAACGGGGTCAGGTCACCCTTTGTTTGACATTGCGCAGGAGCAATACGATGAAAACCAGGAGTCCCTTGCTGGCGGCCGCGAGTCTGGCCGTGATCTGGCTCGGGGGCTGCACGTCCGACCCGGCCACCCATGTGCGGAACGATGAGGCCAGCGACGCCTCGCGCACGGCCGGACTATCCAGCAGCGGCCATCACCGCAACGCGGCCGAAGAGGCGCGCGCGCTGGAAATCCGTCACCTGGCTGACAACAGCCTGGTCTACTTCGACTTCGATCGCGACACCATCGCGCCGCAGTTCCGTCAGCAGCTGGATGCCCATGCGAAGTATCTGGCCGCCAACCCCGCCGCTGCAGTACGCCTGGAAGGCCATGCCGACGAGCGCGGCACCCGGGAGTACAACCTCGCCCTGGGTGAGCGGCGCGCGCTGGCGGTGCGCCGGGAACTGACCCTGCGCGGCGTCCCCGCCAGCCAGTTCCAGGTGATCAGCTACGGCGAAGAGCAGCCGGCCGTGACCGGTCGTGGTGAAGCCTCTTACGCGGCCAACCGCCGGGTGATGCTGCGCTATACCAACACGCCGGTGGCGCAGGCCCAGCAGGAGACGAATGCCCGCCGTCTGGCGGCGCTGGGGCCTGAGTTGCTGAACGACTGACGGATGTCGCTGCGGCCCGGGGCAGCAAGCCCGGGCCGCAGAATTTCAGCACTTCCGGCTGGCCAGAGCCGGCCCATGGGTCGGTGGTCCTGAGAGCGACGGCCGGGCGAGGCGTCCGGCTCTCGCAGTCACCGGCTTGCGAAGCGTGCGTCTGGCGACGCGTCACGCCCTGACAGGAAGCCGGGCCGGGCCTCTGCCCGGTCCGGCGCATCATTTGGCCCGGGCGTGCCTGGGCCAGTTGCCGTCCGCACTGACGATGTAGTCCTGCTGTTTCGCCAGCCAGTCCTTGCGAACGCTGGTGCTGTAGTTCAGGTAGAGCTTGTCATTGACCACCGTCCAGGCTTCCGGATCCACCTTGACCAGGGCGTCCTTCACGGCCAGGGCGTAGGCGCAGTAGCCACCATACTGCGGGGCATAACGCTCCGGGTTGGCGGCGAACAGGTCGCGGTGCTCGGCAGTGGCAAACAGCCAGTCAGCATCGTTCCAGCGGTGCATGAGGTCTTTCTTGCCCTTGAGCGCCTGGCCTTCGGTGAAATAGGCGACCGGGTCATAACCCTTGATGGCGGTATCGCTGAACCAGCCGGTGAAAACCGGCGATCCGGCCCATGCCGGCAGGCCGGCCAGCGCCAGCAGCAGGGGGGCAAGCAGCTTGTGAGTCATGATCGGCACCTCGCTCATGGTAATCCGCAGTTCCAGACCGCGCGGCGATCGAGTTTATTTCATGCGGAGCGGGGCGCCATTCTGCGATTTTTCGTATGGTGGCCCGGTATGGGCGGACGCAATTTTGCTAGATTAGGGGTATGAGCCTGGTACGTGGAAAGCAACAAGGGGGTGCCATGCTGCGCAAGCTGGTCATCGCAGGTCTCGGCCTGTGTCTGAGCTGGTCGGTGGCGGCGCAGACGGATCCCTTTCCACGCCC
>JBFKIN010000439.1:0-2784 GCA_041632255.1 Oceanococcus sp.
CAGCCAGGGCAACGTGATCGACGACGAAAAACTGGCCCGGGTCACGCCCGGCATGACCCAGGAACAGGTCCTGTTCCTGCTGGGCTCGCCGCTGGTGACCGATGAATTCCAGCCCGGCCGCTGGGATTATGTCAGCTATTATCGTAGCGGCGCCGGGCGCGAAAACCACCGCCTGGTCAGTCTGTATTTCGATGGCAATGAACTGCTGCGCATCGAGGACAGCAAGCCGCCGAAACCGGCCGAAGAACCGGCGCAGGGCTGAGTCAGTCGGACTTGCCCGCGGCGCGCTTGCGCCGCGCTTCTTTCGGGTCGGCCTTGAGCGGGCGGTAAATTTCCGCCCGATCGCGCGGCCTCATCGGCTGATCCAGCGCGGCAAGCTTGCCCCAGACGCCAACTTTCTGCTGCCGCAGATCGATCTCCGGACACATCTCCAGAATGCCGCTGCGCCGGATCGCCTGTTCCACGGTGCTGCCTTCCGGCACGTCCAGGTTGAGAAGGTGCTGCTTTTCGACGGTAGCGTAGGCCACCTCGACCGGCATCAGGTCAGTGGAACTCATCTCGCGGCAGATCCTCTTCGATGGGGGCAAAGAACTCGATGACGGCGTCCATGATACCGCTACTCTGCAGCAGCACGACGACCAGAATCAGGCGCACACCGTAGCGCAGCCAGACGTACCAGGGCCCCATGATGGCCAGCCGGGAGCCACTGGCGGTCACCACCAGCGCCGGCGGCAGAGCCCGACCGACAAAGCTGGCAATGATCAGGCAGTTCAGCGGCACGAGCACGTTGACCCCGATGGTCACCAGCCACTCGACCAGACCGCGGCCCCACAGCTGCATGTTCTGCCAGGGACCGAAACTGAGGATTGCCAGCAGGCCGACCAGCCAGGCCATGAGGGTCACGCTCCCGGAGGCCGCGACACGGGAGCACTCGAAACGGTCCTGCACGCTGGCCACGAAAGGCTCGATCAGCAGCATCGCCGAGCTGGCGGAGAGGAGAAGCAACAGGCAGAAGAACTGCAGCTGGGCGGTCTTGTGCTCACCCAGGCCAACCACGAGATCAACGAAAACCAGAGGAGCGCCGCTGCTCGCCGGGCCTTCCGGGTTGATGACCGCCGCGATCGCGCCGCCGATCACCAGGGCGAAGATCAGATCGAAGGCGATGACCGCCAGGGCGATGCGCGCCGTGTGGGCCTGCATGCGCAGCCGCCGGCCGGTGACATAGATGATCCCCAGCCCGACACTGAGGGTGAAGCACGCCTGGGTCAGGGCGGCCCAGACCCCCTTGGCGCCCAATTCATGCCAGCGCAGCCCCAGCAGCCGCTCCACGCCGGCATCCTGCCGGCCCAGCGGCGGCAGGGCATCGGCCAGGAACAGGGTCAGGACCAGCATCAGACCGCCGAACCAGAAAGCGCCACGGCGGATACCGTCCCGCCAGCCCTGGGCGCTGACCACGCCCACGCAGAACCAGAACAGGGTATGCCAGATCATGCTGCGTTCGGGGTCGGCGGCCAGTTCAAGAAACAGGCTGCGCGCGCCGTCTGCATCCAGGCCCAGGGAGGCTCCGCTGGCCGCGCGGAAGATGTAACCGAAACTCCAGCCCGCCATCGCGCCGTAGAGCGCGATGACGGCGATGCCGGCGAATGGCAGCGACCAGACCACCAGCAGCCAGATGCGCGGCAGCTGCAGGTCGCTGACCGCCGCGCGGGTGGCGTTGGAAAAGCGCGCCCCACCCAGCTTTCCGTAAGCCAGCTCCGCCATCAGCACCGGCGTGCCTACCAGCAGCAGCGCGGCCACATAGGTGAGCAGGAAAGCGCCGCCACCATGATTCAGGGCCAGCGAGGGCAGGCGCCAGATATCGCCCAGACCGACCACTGCAACCGCCAGGATGATCACGGCCTCGGGCTCGGACAGCCGAAATGAATCGGACGTGGATCGCATGTGTGGAAGTTTTCCTGTCGGCTGACGGCGGCAGCAGCCCTCATGTTCTGCGACAATATGCGCCAGCGCAAGCGGCATCCGGCCGCTGCCGGCAACCCAGATTGCCGCTCAAGATTCTCTTCCAGCCCATTGATGAGCAAGAAAAATTCCGACAAGTCCGATTCCCGGGTGATTGCCCACAATCGCAAGGCGCGGCACGAGTCCCACATCGAAGAGCAGTTCGAGGGCGGTCTGGCGCTGGAAGGCTGGGAGGTCAAGGCCCTGCGCGCCAGTCGCGCGCAGGTGGCCGAAGCCTATGTGGTGATCAAGCAGAATGAAGCCTGGCTCATCGGCTGCCACATCAATCCGCTCGAATCGGCCTCGACCCATGTGCAGCCCGACCCGACGCGGACGCGCAAGATTCTGTTGCAGCGGCGGGAACTGGATCGACTGATCGGCAACGTGGAACGGGCCGGTTACACCCTCATCCCGCTCGATCTGCACTGGACCCGTGGGCGGGCCAAGCTGTCCATCGGCCTGGCCAAGGGCAAGAAGAAGCACGACAAGCGCGCCGACATCAAGGAGCGCGACTGGGCGCGCGACAAGCAGCGCCTGATGAAGGCCAATCGCTGAGCCGCGGTTGGCTGGCGGCGCTGCCCCGGCTGCCCCCAGCCGACAGCGTCATCCAGCACAATCCAGCCTGAACCGCCGGCACGCGGAAGCCCTGACGTCCATTTCGCCAGTCCTGGCGTGCGCAGACGGGACCAGCATCGAACCATTCTCGCCGGCAAGGGTCTATACTCACGTCGACGCCCGCTGTCGTTCAGCGAGCGTCAACGCGTTCTGGTCCAAGGAAGGACCAGC
>JBFKIN010000440.1:0-2778 GCA_041632255.1 Oceanococcus sp.
GCCCGCGCTCGGCCAGCGCCGCGACGTAATCATCTTCCAGCAGGTAGACCTCTTCACAGCCAGCCCACAGGGCCACCTCCCGCTTTTCCTGCGAACCCACCACGCCAAACACATTGGCGCCCAGGTGACGGGCCCAGCGCGCCAGAATCTGCCCAACGCCTCCCGCCGCCGCGTAGATCAGGACATTGTGCTGGCGCTGGACCCGAAAGGTTCTTTGCAGCAGATACCAGGCCGTGAGGCCCTTGACCAGACCACTGGCCACCGCGTCATCGCTGATGTTGGGCGGCACATGAACCAGGCGCTGGGCCGGATAGTTACGCGCGGTGGCGTATGCACCGACCGGTGGTGTCGCATAGGCCACCCGCTGGCCCACGGAAAAGCCGGTCACGCCCCGGCCCACCGCTTCGACAACACCGACCGCCTCCATGCCCAGTCCGGATGGCAGGGGCAACGGGTAAAGACCGCTGCGCTGATAGACGTCGATGAAATTGACCCCGATGGCCGTATGCCGAACCCTGACCTCGCCGGCCACCGGCCCTTCCAGCCGGCTCTCCACCAGGCGCAGCACCTCGGGGCCGCCGGGTCGCTCGAACACCACTTTCTGGCTCATCGGATTCTCCTCGCGCTGTTTCTCTGGATTGTAGCGGTATTGCCCACGCTGCCAGTACCCGCGCGGCGGGACTATGATCTGTGTCATGCGAATTGCCCCGCTGCCGCTGATCATAGGCCTGCTGCCGCTGCTGGCGGTTACGCTCTGCCTGCAGCTGTCCCAGGCCGAAGGCTTTGTGCCGCACTGCAATCCGCTGCTGGAGGGCTGCACCACGATCAGCCGGGCAGGCCGGCACGGCAGCGCCTACCACCTGTTCAAGATGCTGATGCTCCCCAGCGCGGGCCTGATGCTGGTGTTCTGGCCTGTCGCCGGCGTCTGGCTGGGGCATCGGGCGAGTCCGATCGGCGGACCGGCCATGACCCTGCTGGGCCTGTTCGCGGCGGCCATGCTGGCCCTGTACAGCGCATTTCTGGGCACCGAGGGCGCGCTGTTTGCCAGTTACCGGCGCATCGGCGCCAGCAGCTTTCTGGCGGGCACTTTCTTCTGCCAGTTGCTGTTCGCGCTGTCCTTGCAGCGCCGCCCCGCCGCTGCGCCGGCCTTGCTCAGGGGTCTGCTGCTCGGTCTGGTCGGCGCGCAGCTGATGCTGGGTCTGGTCAGCCTGCCCTTTACCCTGCTGGCGGAACCCTCGATCAAGGACGCGGCGGAAAATATCATCGAATGGTGGTTCGCCCTGGCCCTGATCGCATTCTTCTTTGTCTGCGCCTGCCTCTGGCGTGACGAGCGCCTGGATCTGCGGGAGCGGATACCAGGGGCCACGAACGAGGACTCATGAGGCACAGAAACCAGCCGCCACATGTCCCGAAAACCGGTCAGCAGCAGAGTCTATTGGCCAATCACCAGACTGAAACCAGCGCGCAGCGCCGCACCCGTCGCAAGCACCCCAGCCCCGCTCCACACTGCCGCCGGGCCTGCACTCAGCGACATCGCTCAAGACCTTGCCGCGTGATTCGCGATGGCCCGCCGCCGAGTGTCCTGGGGTGTTTTTCGGCCTGGCGACCCACGTCCATTTTCCGGGACCTTGGTCAGCCCAACAGGCGCGACAATTTCCGGGGCTGACTTCCGTGCAGCGCCACGCCGCGCAAGCGGGCCGGCACGACACTGGACAAATAACCGGCCATATCTGTCCAGACCTCGGCCGCCGAGCTCACGACTGTTCCGCTCTCGACAGCAAGTGCCGGACATATCCAGCAGACCATGCGCCATCGGCGCCGGGCCCTTGGATCGTCCCAGCCCTTCTTCGACGCCAGAATGTCGTATGGCTGATGCCCAGCAGGATTTTGAGACTTCGGCAGCCAATCCGAGCCTGATCGGGCAGCTGAGAAAAATGCACAACGGTAGGCGGCAATTGACGGACGGACTTTGGCTCATCAGAAGAGGTCATTGAGTTCCCCGCATTGAAACGACACGGAAAGTCTGGCGGCCCTGCCCCGCCTTTTGGGGACAAAACATCCGGTTTTTTGTCGCCTATTTCCGCCCGGTCCGCGCTATGCGCCGACCAGGGTTTTTCGGGAATTTTGCGGGCGAGAATTGGCAAAACTGACAACCGCCGCTGAATCAAGGGTTGAATGGTCGGGGCAGAGGGATTTGAACCCCCGACCCTCTGCTCCCAAAGCAGATGCGCTACCAGGCTGCGCTATGCCCCGACATGATCCGGATTCCGGCCCTTGACTGTCCGGGCGCCGAAGACCCCGGACGGCCGCGCATATTACGCCGCCCGTCCGGTGCAATCAATTTCCGGCGTGGCCAGGGAGTCCCCAATAATGGGATAATTCGCGTTTTGCCAGCGCCCCCGCCATGCCCGCACACATCCTCGACGGCAAGTCCATCGCAGCCGACATCCGTGGCCAGCTCCAGAACGAGGTCCAGGCCCTGCGAGATGGCGGTGGCCGTGCGCCCTGTCTGGCCGTGGTGCTGGTCGGTGAGGACCCGGCCTCGCAGGTCTACGTCCGCAACAAGGAGCGGGCCTGTGCCGAGGTCGGCATCGTCTCCCTGCCCCATCGCCTGGACGCTGACACCAGCGAAAACAGCCTGCTGGAGCTGGTGGACAGCCTGAATGCCGCGGATTACGTGGACGGCATCCTGGTGCAGCTGCCGTTGCCCGCCGGCATCGACGCCGACCGGGTGCTGGACCGCATCGACCCGGCCAAGGATGTGGATGGTTTCCACCC
>JBFKIN010000441.1:0-2759 GCA_041632255.1 Oceanococcus sp.
AACCAGGAGGATGAGCACTGTAAGACGGGGCAGTGTACGGCGCATGAGCGTTGGATCGGGCAGGTGAAGATCCGCATTCCACGCGATGCACCGTCAAGGAACTGTGATGAATCCATCGGCGGGCCGCAATTTTCCGCCCTGCGTTGGTCGCAAAAAGAGAAGTCGCCTTCGGAAAGGCGGCTTCCCGGCTCCAGGTGAGTCTTGCCCACTCCGCGCAGCCGGTGCGCCGCAAGGGATGGAACGGCGGGGGCGGCTGCGGATCCGTGGCCAGCTGGTGGTACTTGGCCGCCAGCGGCCTGCCTGGGCCAGAGTCTTCGCAGCAAGCGTGCCAGGATCGTGAAAATCTCATGAAAACATTGCGTTACGAGGGTCCTGGGTGGCTCGGCAATGACCGATGGGCCGTTGAAGCCGGATTGTGTCCGCGCGTGGCGACGAGACAGCGAGGTGATGGGGAGAACGGATTCAGCGGAGGGGTCGCGCAGCCCGGTCCGGCGCGCATCGGCGGCGACCGGTCCCGGGGCAGGTGGCGAATCGCTGACCATCTGTTTGGCGACACTTTTGGCACTGTTTCCGCAAGTCCATGAAAAAATGGACTTTTGCATGTCTCCAAATAGAGACATGAAATATTGCGGGGTAAAAAAAACCCCCCAGCCAGACTGGACGGCGCGACGTCCGTTTTATCCAGTGGCCGGAGGGCATAAACCCCTAGCTGACACACCCTTAAGCGGGGGCATGGTGCGCCAGCCGTGGCGGGGATTCCTGGGCGGTGGCTTGTCCCATGGTCCCCCTGAGGGGACTGAACGGACAGGCTGGACCGCGAACTGGAATAGATGCAGCACGAGTCGTGCCATCTGGTAAAAAGCCTATTTCACACAGTCTCTTGCAGTATCCGCCCGGCAACGAGATGTGAGCCGCGAGCGCGAAACGCCAGAAACTGTCGGTGTCTTTCGACAGGTGGTCAGGTCCGTCCGGGTTGCCTGCTACCGCGAACGCGGCGCCTGCTGCATCATCTGCGCAGGAGCGGGCCCGGCGGCCCGACACCGCGGCCGCCAGGCGCCCCTGAGCGTCGCTTGACCCGAACGGAACGTGATATGGCTCTAAAGCGCCTTCTGCCACAGACGATGGCCGGGCTTTTCACCGGCGGCTTTCTCCTGGCGGCCATTCCGCTGTTGATCGCCGTGGCTCTGGGACAGCAGGCCCTGAACCGTCTGGCAGATCAGAGCGGACAGCTGGTGAGGGACAGCGTGGAGCTGGCACGACTGAGTCTGAATCTCCGGGAAGAGCTCAGCAGCCTGGAACGCAGCGGCCGGCAGTTCGAGTTGATGGGTGAGCCGGCTCTGGCAGGCCTGTTCGAATTGCGTCTGCTGCAGGCGCAGGAGAGTCTCGAGAAACTGGAGGCCTTGCAACTGGCCGATGATGTTCGCGATGCGAGCGGCCGGCTGCGCGAGGGTCTGGCAGAGGTGGCCAGGCAATGGCGCCAGAGGACGAAAGACGGATTCGGCATGACGCCGGTCTCGCCGGCCCTGGGGAACCTGGCGGCCGACGCCAAGCGACTGATTGACCTGGGCAGCGTCGCGCTGGACGAGGAATCGCGGGCTTTGGAACGGCGCGCAGATGAAGCGCGCCGGGTGGTCAGGATCTCCTTGCTCGCCCTGCTGCCATTGGCTGTGCTGCTGGCCCTGGTCCTGGCCTCGCTGGTGACGCGCCCGTTGCGTCAGGCGGGGCGGGGGATCGCCACCCTGGGGCGGGGGGACTACACCGAGCCGGTGGAGATTGCCTATCCGCGTGAGATGCGCGAACTGGGAGAGCACCTGGAATGGCTGCGGCAAAGGCTGAGCGAGCTGGAAGTCGACCAGGATCGCTTTCTGCGAAACATCAGTCACGAGCTGAAGACCCCGCTGGCCAGTCTGATTCAGGGACTGGATCTGCTGGGCAGCGGGAAGATGGGCGAACTCAATGCCCGTCAGAGCGAGGTGGCTGAAATCCTCGGTGAATCGGCCGGTGAACTGGGAGCATTGATTGGCAACCTGCTGGCCTATGCGCGCTGGCAGTCCGAGCGGCAGGCGCCGGAAATGGGCTGGTTCGATGTCCGGCCGCTGGTCGAGGAAGTCCTTGCGCCACGCAAGCTGCTGCTGGCCAGCCACCAACTGGAGGTGCGGCTGGAGCTTTGCCAGGAGCCACTGTATGGCGATCGGGCGCGCCTGAAGGAGGCGCTGGACAATCTGGTCAGCAATGCGATCAAACATACGCGCAAGGGAACCGGCATCGAAATCTGGGCCCGCGTGGGGCGCAAGCTGCAGCTCCTGGCGGTGCGCGACTTCGGTCGGGGCGTGCCGGTCAAGGATCAGAGGCGTATATTTGACCCCTTCATTCGCGGCGCAGAGATCGAGGAAGTGGGCGTCCGCGGCACGGGAATCGGGCTCACCATCGTTCGCGAAACAGCCCAGGCGCACGCCGGCAGAATCGAGGTTCAGAATGCGAACCCGGGGGCACGATTCGTGATGCAGTGGCCCGTGGGTGTGACGGCCCGCTGAGGCGTCGTCTGTCGCCTCACAGTGGATAGAACAGGGATCAGGGGGCTGTATGAGCGGGGGTGGCGCTTAGAACAATGAAGTCATGCATATTGCTCGTCGATGACGACGAGAAGTTGTTGCGCGTGCTGACCTTGCGTCTCGAAACCGAGGGGTTCGAGGTGCTGGCGGCGAACAGCGGGGAAGCGGCCTTGCGTCAACTGGAGGGGCAGCGCCCGCAGCTGGTTC
>JBFKIN010000442.1:0-2753 GCA_041632255.1 Oceanococcus sp.
CGCTTCAACCCAGTCCTCGTCGCAATCCGGATGTCGGCAAAGTCGCGCCGGCAGGCGTTCGGCGGCGCGATAACGGTCGTAACGGTAGCTGCCGAGGAGCCAGCCCAGGCTCAGGGCGCTGATCTGTTCGTCCGGCCAGCTGTCATCCAGGGCGTAGTCGCCCTCGGGCAGAGCCAGTGGCAGGCCGGCACAGGACCACAGGTCCGGCCGGTCCTCGGTGCCGACCAGCACCCGGTTCAGGGCACCGTCGGCACCCGGCAGCAGGCACCAGCTGCCGGCCTTGGCCTCGAAGCCGCTGCTTTGAATCCAGCGTCGCTCGGTCGGACTGCAGCTTTCGCACCAGCGCTCGAGGCTGCTGCTTGTGATGGCGGTCAGGGCAATCGCATCAGGGGAGAAGTCGGCAAGGGAGACAGTCATGGGCATGTCGGGTAATGGAGTGGGAACTCAGCCGGTTTCGTCAGCGAAGCGGCCGTGATGCAGGAAATGGATGGTCTGATCGATGACCGCGGTGTTGCGCATCATCAGCGGATGGCTGACCGGCATCACGCGAAAGTCGCGCATGCCGTCGAGACGCGCACTGGCCAGCGAGACCTTGCCGTCATCCTCTCCCGGGATCAGCAGGGACAGCAAGGGGTTGATACTGAAGCTGCCGGCAATGATGCCGGTCTCGAAGGGGGGCGGACCGAGCTGGCGCGGCAGGGCATCCGGAGCGGTGCCGAGCTGCCGGCCGGCGGGGCCGTTGATGGCGTTGAACAGGGCCCAGTCGCCCAGGCTGTCGACCACTTCGCTGCCGCCATTGGGTGGCCCGAGCATGACGACCCGGCCGATGGTGGGCAGGGCGCCGGTGGCAGCGAGCTGCCGCACGA
Organism: Oceanococcus sp.; assembly: GCA_041632255.1. Lineage (GTDB taxonomy): Bacteria > Pseudomonadota > Gammaproteobacteria > Nevskiales > Oceanococcaceae > Oceanococcus. Next base: position 867 of record JBFKIN010000442.1, read on the forward strand.
TGATGCCGCCCAGAGAATGGGTGACGAAGTGGGGCGCGGCCGGTTCGGGGCCGAGGCATTTCCTGATGCGCGGCAATACATGTTCTGTGCTCAGCACCTCGATGCGGTGATGGCGCGAGGGGTAGTCGATATTGCACACGGCAAAGCCCGCCTGCGCCAGTCTTTCGGCCATGGGCGTCATCGAGCCCGAGGTGCGGGCCAGGCCGTGGAGCAGGATGACGGGGGGCGTGTCGGGAGACGCCGGCGCGGACGCCGACACCTGAACGCCCAGACCCAGCAGTGGCAGCATGGCGAGCAGGCGTCGCATGGGTCTCAGGCGGCTGCGAAGCGGCTGGCGGCCACTTCGATCCAGGTGGCCTGGGCCCAGGCCACCGGCTGATCATTCTCCCCGAACAGTACGGAGGCGGCATGGCGTTTTCGCCCATCCTGCCCCAGGGGCCAGGCGACGATGCGGCAGCTTTCCCCCGGTGCGATATGGCCGGCCAGCTGAGCGCGGAATTCGCCCAGGACGATGGTGAGCGCGGAGTCGTCCGGCCAGACCGCGAAACCGCTGGGGCAATCCAGTGCGGCCCAGAGAAACTCCGGGCTGACCTGCTCGCCGTCGGCCAGGGAATCATCCGGCGTCCAGGGTGCCATCACCCGGCCACTGTCATCATCCGGGCCCGGGAAGATGTGCAGCCCGTCGCCGCCCTGGCGTTCCGGTCCGCAGACGAAGCAGCGCGGAAAACTGTGACGGGTGAAGCCGCGATAGCGCCCGGAAGCGCGCCGGACCTGGTCCATGGGCGGCGCCGGCGGCAGGTCCGGTTCCAATGTGTCAGCCCGGGCGCTGGCAATCAGGCTGTCGCCGTCGAGCAACTGCAGGCTGCCGTCGTCCAGCCGCATCAGGCGCAGCGGGCGGTCCAGTGGCGGCGGCGCGGACAGACGAACCCGGCAGGCGCCGGGCACGTGGCGGGCCAGCAGGCCGCAGACATAGCCACCGTTGGCGGAGTGGTCGGGGCCTCGAAAGCGCTGGTCGATCTGCAGTTCGGTGAGAGTCTCTGACATGGCCGGGCGGGTTGAAGCCGACCGATATTGTCGCATGGGCTTGCTTCACGGTGGCCCCACTCATCCCAACGGGTGAAGCCGTTGCCCGCCGCCAGTCCGGATAATCCGTCCTCGCAATGCACAGAACAAAGGATTCGCGCTGATGGCATGCAAACTCGACGCTCTGGCTTATATCGTGGTGCAGAGCACCGATCTGGCGAAGTGGACCGACTACGCGGAGCAGATCCTCGGCGCCAGCAGCGCGACGGCGCCGGATGGCGGTCTCTACCTGAAGCTGGATGACCGTGATTACCGCATCGCCGTGGTCAGTGGCGATGAAGATCGTTATCTCGCTTCAGGCTGGCAGGTGGCTGACGCCAGTGCGCTGGATGAGGTGCGTGCCGCGCTCGACGCCGCTGGTGTCGCGGTCGAAAGCGCCCCGGAGGCCATCGTCGCGGCGCGCCGCATGAGCGGCATGATCAGCTTCACCGACCCGGCCGGCAACCGCCATGAGGTCGGTTACGGCTATACCGGGGGCAACCAGGCCTTCCGTTCGCCGATTGGCGTGGCGGGCTTCGTCACCGGCGAAATGGGGATGGGCCACACCGTGCTGCCGGCGCTGCCCTTCGACGAGACCTTCGCGTTCTTCACCGATGTGCTGGGTTTCGGCGTGTCCGACGAGTTCGATTTCCAGCCAGGGCCGGACGCGCCGGTGGTGCGCATCCGCTTTCTGCATGCCGGCAACCCGCGGCATCATTCCCTGGCTCTGGCCGAGATGCCGAATCCGGCCGGCTGCGTCCATGCGATGGTCGAGGTCACCTCGATGACCGATGTGGGCAAGGCGCATGACCGCATGCAGCAGGC
>JBFKIN010000443.1:0-2750 GCA_041632255.1 Oceanococcus sp.
GCGTCGGCTATCTGCACTTCACCAAGGAGAAGTCCTGGGTGCCCTTCTAGGGCGACGCCTGCGCGCCTCCCATGGGCCAGACGGCTCAGCCCCTAGCCGCCTGACTCCCGCTGCGCGAAAGCGGTCTGGTCACACAACTGCGTCAGTTGCGCATCCATCATCCGCCGCTCCCTTGCCAGGTAATCACCAATGGCGCGCGCAAAGCGCTGGTCGGCAAACCAGTGGGCTGACTGGGTCGCCACCGGCTCGAAGCCACGCAGCAGTCGGTGACCACCCTGCACCCCCGCGTCCAAGTGGCCGAGGCCATGGGCCAGGCAGTATTCGATGCCCTGGTAGTAGCACAGCTCGAAGTGCAGGCCGTCCGCCGCGATGCGGCTGCCCCAGTGCCGCCCGTAGAGCGTGCTGTCATCCCGAAAAAAGAAAGCCATGGCCTCCAGCTCACCTTGCCGGCGAGCCACACAGAACCAGAACTGCCCGGGCAGACGGCGAGCCCAGTCCCGCAAACAGTCCAGATTCAGGTAAGGCGACTGACCACGCATCGCATAGGTGCTGGCGTAAAGGGCGAACAGCTCCCGCCATTCCTGGGCGCTGAATTCCTCCGCCGCCTGCCAGCGGATTTCCAGTCCCAGCGCGGCCAGCTTGCGCCGCTCGGCACGGATGTTCTTGCGCTTCTTGCTCGTCAGCGCCGCCAGGAAATCGTCGAAATTCCGGTAACCCCGCTGACGCCAGATAAAGCGCAGATCACGCCGCAACAACCATCCCTGCGCCTGCAAGGCCGCGGCTTCCGCTTCCGGCAGGAACAGCACATGGGCGCTGGATGCCGATCGTTCCTGGCTCAGCAGGACCAGCCGCTCACCACTGAGTTCACCACCCAGACGCGGCCCGGGCACCGGCGTGAAGGGTACGGCGCAGACCAGCTTGGGATAGTAGTCCAGGCCCTGCTCGGCATAGGCCTGGGCGAAAGCGAAATCGAATACGAACTCGCCCCAGGAGTGCGCCTTGGCGTAGACCGGCATGGCAAGACCTGGCAGGCGGTCCCAGCCGTTCTCCGGGGCCGCACAGCCGCTGGACTCCAGTGGTTCAAGATAGTCTGCGGAAACGAACAAGGCACCGGATTCCATGGCTGCCATTGTAAGCCGGCCCGACGGCTCTGCCCCACTGGATCCCCCTGTCATCGCCCTCGCCGACCGCCAGCCTGATCCCATTTTGGCGGCATCATGCCCCGCCAGCGCGGCGCGATAGCCCCTCGACGGAACCCACGGGGTTACGGGCCAAAGCGATCCGGACCTGGTCTACGGACTGGTGTCATGATGCGCCTTGACGCCCTTCATGCACCCCGCTCGCCCACCAGCACCACCGGCGCGCCACCGCGACCCAGCGCTTCGGAATCGCGTTCGCCTGCGCGGCACCAGGGCCACCATGGTCGGGATCAGCCAGCGCGCAATGGGTGACCCCGTTTCTCAGCCCGCTTCAGCCAGGCGCTGCACGAATCAGATGTGAATGGCGTGACCCAGCGCCGCCAGGGCGGCCTCGTGAAAGGCCTCCGTCATGGTCGGGTGGACATGGATGGTACCCGCGACATCCTCCAGCGTGGCGCCCATCTCCAGGGCGTGGACGAACTCGCCCGACAGTTCGGACACGTGTCGACCCACCGCGTGGATGCCCAGCACGAGGTGGTTGTCCGCCCGCGCGGTGACACGCACGAAGCCGCCATCGGTGCCGGCTTCCATGGCCAGGGAGCGGCCGTTGGCCATGAACGGGAACTGGCCGACCGTGATCTCGTAGCCCGCCGCCCTGGCCTCGTCCGGGCCGAGGCCGACACCGACGATCTCCGGCTCGGTGAAGCAGACGGCCGGAATCGCGCGCGGCTCGAAGGCACGCTTCTTCCCGGCCAGCAGCTCGGCGACCATCTCGCCCTGGGCGCTGGCCTTGTGCGCCAGCATGGGCTCGCCGACCAGATCGCCGATCGCATACACCCCTTTCATCGAGCTGCGGCACTGGCCGTCGACCCGGACGAAGGGACCGTCCATGTCCAGCTGCATGGCCTCCAGCCCCCAGCCTTCGGTGCGCGGCCGGCGGCCGACGGTGACCAGCACCTTCTCCGCCTCGATGTGGACAGCACTGCCGTCCGGGCCGCTGGCCTCCAGACCGGTGTCCGACAGGGCGCTGGCCTTGGTGGACAGGTGCACCGGAATCTCGTGACGCTTGAGCCAGGCCTCGATGGGCTTGACCATCTGCGCGTCGTACAGCGGCAGGATGCGGTCCTGGGCTTCGACGAAGCTCACCTGGCAGCCCAGCTTGGCGAAGGCGATGCCCAGCTCCAGGCCGATGTAGCCGGCGCCGACCACGGCCAGGCTCCTGGGCAGGGCGGTCAGATCCAGCGCCTCGGTGGAGGACAGGACCCGGTCCGAGAAGGGAATGTGCGGCAAGCCGGCGGCCACCGAGCCGGTGGCCAGGATCACGTTCTCGGCCTGGATGGCCACCGGACCCTCGGCGGTATCGACGGTGCAGTGCTTGGCGTCGCTGAAGCGGGCCCAGCCCTGCACCACATCGACCTTGGCCTTCTTCAGCAGCCCGGCGACGCCGCTGTTCAGGCGCGCGACGATGCCGTCCTTCCATTTCACCGCATAGCCCATGTCGAATTCGGTCTGGTTGGCCAGGCGGATGCCCAGATGACCCTGGCCCACGTGCGCCAGCATGTCCTCCAGCTTGCTCGCCACATGGATCATGGCCTTGGAGGGAATGCAGCC
>JBFKIN010000444.1:0-2731 GCA_041632255.1 Oceanococcus sp.
CTGCGTCTGCTCTGGCGGCTGGGGCACGCGCCACCGCCGCCGCTACCCATGCCCGTCTGGGAAAGGCGGGCGGCTCGGGTCATCCACTGGGGCTTTTACGTCCTGATGCTCGGGATTCCGCTGAGCGGCTGGTTCTATGTGTCCACCCAATGGCGTGGCGCCGAACCACTGAATATTCCCACACTCTGGTTCGGCCAGTTCGAAGTGCCTCACCTGTTCGGCTTGCATCGCGCGGATCCGGAAAGTCGGCAGCAATTGTCCGCCTGGGGTCTGTCCACGCACGCCTGGCTGGCCTGGTCGGGGGCGGCACTGCTGCTCCTGCACGTCGCGGCGGCCTTGAAGCATCAGTGGCTGGATCGGGACGGCACGCTGCGACGCATGCTGCCAGGGCCCGCTCGGACAGCTGGTAAGGAACCCATGGCCGCCCGCCGCCGGCTGGCGGCGATCTGGCTGGGTTCTCTGGCGGGTTTGGGCGCCGGACTCGCGCTGGTCTGGAATCTGTGGCTGTCGTCCGTGTTCGCGCCGGCCGGCGAGGGCGGGGTCGGCAGCCTTCCGGGCAGCGAGTGGACAGTGCTGCCAGGCAGCGAAATCGCGTTCGCCGGCGAACATGCTGGCGAGCCCTTTCGCGGGCGTTTCACCCGTTGGGGCGCCGGTCTTCAGTTCGACCCGGAGGCACCGGAAGCGGCACGCATCTGGGCCGAGATCGAGACCGCATCAGCGCGCGATGGCAACCGGCTGCACGAGGAGACCCTGCCGCAGGCGGAGTGGTTTGACGTGAAACGGTATCCGCTGGCCCGTTATCAAAGCGAGAGCGTCAGTGCATTCGGCTCAGGGCAGTTCGCGGTGCGCGGAACGCTACGCATCAAGGACCGGAATCTGGCCGTTGGGCCGCTGATCGTCAGCGTGCAGGAGGGGCGTCTGAGCCTGTCGGGTGATCTGATCATCAGCCGCCGCGAAGCCAATCTGGGCCTGTCCTCTGACCCCGATGCCGAATATGTCAGTGACCTGATCGCGGTCGAAGTCCGTCTGCAGGCCCGCCCTTCCGGGGGATGAGGCGCGCAGGTCCCGACGGATTCAGGCCAGCAGTGAAGCGATATGGGTCAGCAGTTCGTTGAGCGCGTCACGCGGCTTGTTGAAATTCTTGTCCGGCCAGACGTGATCCCGGACATACACCCGCAGTTCTCCTTCGACCGGGCGGTCGGGGTGGCCCCGGGTCATCAGCAGTGACGTCTGTCCTGACTTGCGCTGCACTTTGAGCGCCACCATGTCGCCCTCGCGCCCGATGGTGAAGTAGCGAACCCGCTCCTCATCCCGCAATCGGCTGCGCAATTGACGCAATTCGTCGAGGACAGCCATCCATTCGTCCTCGAAGGCCTGCTGCCTTTCATCGCGTGCGCTGCTCATGGTTTCGCGGTGCGAGCGGATGCTGCTGATTTTCTGCTGCAGCATATGGGCGGCGGTGCCGGCTGCGTCCTGGATGTCGGCCGTCTGCGAAGACGGCGACTCACCGGGGGAGGGCTGAGGTGGCGGGGGTGGCACGGTGGTCTGTTGCGCCGCCTCACGGTTGATGAACTCTTCGACGGGCCTGAGCGTGATCACCTTGGTCGGATCCGGCGCATCCTGATGACGCAGGGCGATACGCCAGCCGGACATCTCGATACGGCTGGCCTGATCGATGGGGCAGGCTTCGGTAATCCGCTTGCCATCGACGATGACGCCGTTCACGCTGCCCTGGTCAATGATCCAGGGCTTGCCATTGCGCAGCTCCAGCACGGCATGGCGCCGTGACATGGCGGGATCCGGGACGACAAGATCATTGTCGGGGTTTCGACCGAGACTCAGCGAGCCCTCTTCCAGGGTGACTTGCCCGGCAATCTGCCCCTGATTGTCGCGAAGGGTGATTTCCCACATCGTTTTCTGGTGCTGATTCGTGTGCCTGAGGACGCCATTCTAGCGTCGAATTTGCCACAGTCGTCCTGCTTTGCATCAATCCGGGCCATGGCGGGCTTTCCCCAGCCGCCAATTCGGCCGCAGTCGAGCCGGCAGGATCCTGATCAACGGGCCAGGCGGGCCAGATGCGCGGCGTAGCGCGCGGCGCCCGCATCATACCGGGTGCGGCTGTCACCCTGCTGCAGCAGGTCCTGGTCCAGGCGCTGAACCCGGTCTGCGGTGCGCGGATGGGTATCGAACATCAGTGCCAGCCGGCTGTCATCGGGGTTGAGACTGTCCAGGGTCTGGAGCGCGGCCAGCAGGCCGTAGGGGTCGTAGCCGGCCTTGCGCGCCAGGCGGGCGCCAGCGCGATCGGCGGCGTATTCGTCGCCGCGGTCCAGGCCGCGCGAGTACAGTTCCCGGGCCCCGTCCGCGATGCGGCTCATCGTGGTCAAATCAGGCTGCAACCGCTCCGCGAGGGCGAATCCCGCCTGCCGGCGCAGTCCCTGCAGGTGGTGGCGCTCTTCGACATGGGTGATTTCATGGGCCAGCACACCAGCCAGTTCACTTTCGTTGCGCAATTCCAGCAGCAGTCCTCGGGTGACGAAGACATAGCCGCCGGGCGCTGCGAAGGCGCCGACATGCGGGGTATCCAGGATGCCGAAGCGCCAATCCAGGTCAGGGCGGCTGCCGTGTGAGGCGATCCATCGGCCAACCAGATTGACGTATCGCTGCGCGTCGCGGTCCGCCAGCAGCGGCGCCGCGCCCAGCAGGGTGGCGGCAGCCTGTTCCCCGATCAGCC
>JBFKIN010000445.1:0-2715 GCA_041632255.1 Oceanococcus sp.
CTCAAGGCCTTTTTCGATGCTTCAACCGAAGTCACCGAACCGGAATTTCGCACCTATGTGGAACATCGTTTTCGTCCGGACAGCGGCCTGCGCGCCCTGGAATGGGTTCCGCGCGTCGCGCACGCGGAGCGTGCGATCTTCGAGCAGGCCGCGCGCCTTGCCGGCCATGGCAACTTCGTCATCACCCAGCGCCAGAACGGCAGACTGGTGCCGGCCACCGAACGGCCGCTGTACTTCCCGGTCCGCTATATCGTGCCACTGGCCAGCAATGAGGCCGCGCTCGGTTTCGACCTCTACTCCAATCCCAGCCGGCGGGAGGCACTTCAGCGAGCGGAAAGCCAACGCCTGATCAGCGCAACGGAAACCCTGCGACTGGTGCAGGAGCAAGGCAATCAGCCCGCGGTTCTGGCGATCATGAGCGTTTTCCCGGCCGCAGCCGAAGCCGGCCCGGAAGCGCGCGGCCATGTGCTGGCGGTGTTCCGTATCGACGAACTGCTCCAGGCCGCGCTGCACGACAACGACATTGAAGGTCTGGCCTTCAGCCTGCACGAGGTGGACGCGGACGGCAGGCCCCGGCCGATTCTGCATTCCTCCGAGATCTGGCCCGGCAGCCTCGCCGGGAAGGGACTGCACGACTTCCACCGGAGCCTGGACCTGGCTTTCGGGGACCGGATCTGGCGGGCCGAGGTCTCTGCCGGCCCGGCGTTCCTGGCTGCTTCACGATCCCTGCTGCCCTGGGGCCTGCTGGCCGGCGGCCTCCTGTTCTGCGGCCTGCTGGGCGCTTTCCTGCTGTTCATCAGCGGCGAGACCGCCCGCGCCCGCGCCACGGCCGAACGCCTTCGCGCGGCACTGCGCGAGCTGCACGCGACACAGGATCAGCTGGTGGAATCGGAGCGTCTGGCCTCGCTCGGGAGCATGATGAGCGCGCTGGCGCACGAGCTCAATGGGCCCATCGGCATCGCCCGCACTGCCGTCTCCACGGGAGCGGACAGGCTGAGGGAAGCCGGCCAGGCGCTGCAACAGGCGTCGCTGACGCAGCACCAGCTGGAGTCCGCATTGCACACGGCCGATGAGGCAGCCCGCATTGCCGACGGCAATCTCCAGCGGGCCTCGCGCCTGATCCAGAGCTATCGTGATATCACCGTCGACCGGGCGACCGGCGATGTCCGCCGGATTGGCCTGCGGCACTATCTGGAGGAGGTCCTGGATTACCAGAAGCCGGCCTATCGCCGCAGCGGCCACGTTGTCGAACTCGACTGTCCGGCTGATCTGAGCCTGGTCACCCGCCCGGGCAGCCTCTCCCAGGTCGTCATCAACCTGATCAACAATTCCCTGATGCACGCCTTTGACGAGGGCCAGGCCGGCCGGATGTGGTTACGCGCGCACGCGCAGGACGACGGCATCCGGCTGTGCTATCAGGACAACGGACGCGGGATTCCGGACGCCGACAGCGAAAGGGTTTTCGAGGCTTACTACACAACGCGCAAAGGTCAGGGTGGCACGGGTCTGGGTCTGCACCTGGTCCGCGAGATCATCACCGCGCAGCTGGGGGGGCGCATCAGCCTGCAACACCCCGCGGAGGGCGGCGTGCGCTTCGAAATCGTCTTGCCGTACGCGCTGACGCCCGACGAGATCGAAAATACCGGGTCCGGGGGGAGTGCCGCTGCGGATGGCGGCACAACATGAATGGCAGGGCCCTCCATCGGGGCACCTTGCTGCCGGCGGCATGGCTGCAATGATCAGACCGGGAATCCGAACACAATTCGGGGGCCGGAAGGACCTGCCAAAGCGCCGCCAGCGATAATCGAACTGAGCACCATCCGCTGACCTGGCTGTCGCCGATTCCCGGCCCTGGCACATGCCTGAGGGAACGCCCGGGCTGCGACACCGCAATGCCCTGCCCGGTACCCCGGCGGACTTCGGCTTTCACAACCCCCGGTTCCAGTTGGCCTGCGGGCAGCACTGGTCGCGTCGCGCCACATCAGCAGGCATTGCGCCGCTGGCCGAATACACCCACCATGAGAGATTGGGAGATGGGGAACCGGGGAGGTCCGAATGAAGAAGCTCACGCCCATGGATGCATCGTGGCTCTATGTGGAGTCACGCGAAACGCCGATGCAGGTCGGCAATCTGTCTATCTTTTCGTTGCCCGAGGATGCCGGCGAGGACTTCGTCCAGCAGTTGGTCGAGCGGGCCCGCGCCTCCACCACCGTGGTCGCGCCGTGGAACCTCAAGCTGCGGGGCGGCAATCTGGGCCGCGCCCTGCCCAAGTGGGTCGAGGACAACGATATCGACATGGAATACCACTTCCGTCACTCCGCCCTGCCGCGACCGGGCGGCGAGCGCGAACTGGGCCGCCTGATCTCGCGCCTGCACAGCACGCAGATGGACTTCAAGCGGCCGCTGTGGGAGGCCCACCTGATCGAAGGCCTGGAAGGCAACCGGGTCGCGCTGTACACCAAGATGCACCATTCGCTGATCGATGGCGTCAGCGGCGCGCGACTGATGGAGCGGGTCTATTCCACCGACCCGGACCGGCGCGACATGCCGGCGCCCTGGTCGGTGGGCAACCCGCCGCCCCGGCCCCGGGGCAGCGCCCCCACGCTGGCCAACACCAGCCCGCTGCAGGGCGTGCTGGAGGGCCTGCGCAGCCAGGGCAACAACAGCGCGGCATTGCTGCGTGGCCTGACCGGCCTGGTGCGCAAGGGTCGCCGC
>JBFKIN010000446.1:0-2705 GCA_041632255.1 Oceanococcus sp.
ACTGCGGACCGAACAGCTTCTTCGGCAGCGGTTTCACGGACGCCGAGGTCGAACCGATGATCGCGATCAGCCCGGGGCGACCGCAGGATATCGTGGTGACCTGGTTTCAGGACGCCTCGATCAGCTACCTCACGGCCGCCTCGCGGGACGGCGGACGCCACTGGACCACTCACGCGGTGCCAGGCATGACGCCCTGTGACGGGGGGGATGCGATCGGCGCTGCCGACCCCTGGCTGTCGATTGGCCCGGACGGCACCGTCTATCTGGCGGGTTTCTCGGCCTACCTCGATCTGTGGCCCGCGCCGCTGCCCACCCGCAATGTGGTGCACGTGCATCGGGGGCACTTTGACCAGGCCGGCATGATCGACTGGTCGGAGCCGTCGGTGGTCCAGGCCGGACCGGGCGTATTCCACGACCGTCCGGTGGTCAGCGCCCACCCGAGCGAGCCGCACCGGGTCTTCGTGGTCTGGAACGATGGCACCCAGGTCCCGCCGCTGGTGGTGCAGCCGCTGATGTTCTCCTCCAGTGCCGACGGTGGCGCGAGCTGGTCCAGCGCCACGCCCGTGCACATCCCGCCGGGCGGCATCTCCCATGACGGTGAGGTGCACGTGCTGCCAAACGGCGACCTGCTGGCGATCTTCACCGTGATTCGCACCCAGCCGGTCACCCATCAGCTACTGGCCAAGCGCTCCACCGATGGCGGTCTGAGCTGGTCGCCGGTCCCCACCACCATCGCCGAAATGCCGGCGGGGGCTGCCCAACCCGGCAACAGCGATTGCCGCTTCGTTGGGGCCCCGATCCGCGATGCCGAAGATGGTCCGGTCTGCGTGGTGATGCCGGAATACGTGATCTCCGCCCAGGTCGCCAGCGACGGCAGCATCTACGTCGCCTGGCCGCACTGGCTGGATGAAGACAGTGCCGAGATTCGCGTGGCCCGTTCGACCGACGGCGGGGACACCTGGTCCGAGCCGGTATCGGTCACCCCGGTGGTCAGCAAAAAGGGGATACCGGCGCTGGCCGTCACCGCCGATGGTGTGGTGGGCGTGAGCTGGTACGACTTTCGCGCGGACGTGGCGGGCGATGCGCCATTCAGTGCCGAAGTCTGGTTTGCACAGTCTCTGGACCAGGGGCAAAGCTGGCGGGAACGTCCCCTGACCGGCCCCTTCGACATGCGCAGCGCACCGATCCGGCAGCTCGGCACCGTGGGCTATTTCATTGGCGACTATCACGGCATTGACGCGATGGCGGAAGGCTTCGGCGCGGTGCTGTCGCTGCCGGCGCCGTATGCGCAAGTCGGCGCCACCGACCTGTTCTTCGCGCCGATTGCGGTCGATCGCTCGGTCGGACACTAGGGCCGCTTGCGTCCTGCGTTGGCCGTTGATAGGAGAAGCGGTGCGCTCAGCCCCAGTGAGCGACCAGGGCCTGGACCAGCGGCTTCATGAACCAGCTGTCGTCCGGCATGATGTCGACCGCGATGTCGGCCTGCTCCAGCGCGGCGGCCACGACCGGACCGACCGCTGCCACCACGGTGGCGGCAAGTGCCTGGTGCAGGGGCTGTTCCAGGCCCGCCTGCTTCGCAACCCGGCGCAGGCGGTCCACCTGCGGACTGCTGGTGAAGCAGATGGCGTCCAGCCGCCCGGCGACCAGTTCGTCGACCAGCTCCCTCACCCGCGCCTCGTCGGCCTCGTCGGCGTAGCGATACGGGGCCACAAAGAAATCGTGGGCGCCGGCCTCGTCCAGAAAGTGGCGCAGCGGCTCGTTCGGCTCCTGGCCGTAGAGCTGCACGCCGATACGGCGATCATAAAGGTCCTCATCGCGCAGGGTCTTGATCAGGCCGTCGGTGGTGGGCGGGGTCACGCTGATATCGGCACGCAGTCCGATATCACGCAGCGCCTTGGCCGGCTTCGGCCCGCGCACGATGGTGCGGCTTTTGGCGATGGCGGCGATGAAGTCCTCGCGCACGCCGTAGCGCTCGGCGAAACCCAGCAGGCGACGCAGACCCTCGCCGGTGAGCAGGATCAGGTCATCAAAGGGCAGGCGGATGCAGGTATCCAGCCAGCAGTGGACCTGTTCGACATTGTCCGTGTCATGAATGCCGACCAGCGGGCAGCGCAGCACCTGCGCGCCGCGCCGTTCCAGCAGTCCGGCCAGCACGTCCAGCTGGCGCGTTTCCGGCACCGCGATGCGGCGACCGGCCAGTTCCGCAGTGGTCTCGTTCATTCCCGACCCCGACCTTCAGACCCGGCCCCATCATGCCACGGCTTCACTTGCGGATTTCGAGCTCCACTCGCCGGTTGAGCTGGCGACCGGCCTCGCTTTCGTTACTGGCCACCGGCGCGTCCTCGCCGTAACCGATGACGGAGAGGCGGGTCGCCGCCACGCCATTCTTGATCAGGTAGTCCGCCACCGCCTGGGCCCGCGCCCAGGACAGCTTCTCGTTGTACCTGGCGTCACCCAGACTGTCGGTGTGGCCCGCCACGACAACCTTCATCGTGGGCTGGCCATGCATGGCCGCGGCGGCCTGGTTCAGGGTCTCGAGCGAACCCGGTGTCAGGCGGGCAGAGCCCAGTTCGAAGCGCACACCCTTCAGACGCACTGCCTGTTCCGGCACGGCGCATCCGCTCCGGTCCACGCGCGTGCCGGGCAGGGTCTTCTTGCAGGCATCGAAGTTGTCCAGCACGCCATCGCCATCGGAGTCGACGGGG
>JBFKIN010000447.1:0-2682 GCA_041632255.1 Oceanococcus sp.
CCGCGGGTCAGGAACTCGCGATCCTTGTCCAGCGCGTCCAGGGCCTGGTCGAGGCTGAAGCACACCTGCGGGATGTTCTTCTCCTCTTCCGGCGGCAGGTCGTACAGATCCTTGTCCATCGGGTCGCCCGGGTGGATCTTGTTCTGGATGCCGTCCAGGCCAGCCATCATCATCGCGGCGAAGGCGAAGTACGGATTGGCGGTGGAATCCGGGAAGCGCACCTCGATACGGCGGGCCTTCGGATTCGAGATGTACGGAATCCGGATCGACGCGGACCGGTTGCGGGCCGAGTAGGCCAGCATGGTCGGCGCTTCAAAGCCCTTGACCAGACGCTTGTAGGAGTTGGTCGAGGCGTTGCAGAAGGCATTCAGGGCCTTGGCGTGCTTGATGATCCCGCCGATGTAGTACAGGGCGGTCTCGGACAGGCCGCCAACGCCGTCACCCGAGAACAGGTTCTCGCCGTCCTTGGCCAGAGACTGGTGGACGTGCATGCCGTTACCGTTGTCGCCGACCAGCGGCTTGGGCATGAAGGTGGCGGTCTTGCCGTATCCGGCAGCGACGTTCTGCACGACGTATTTCAGGATCAGCACCTCGTCGGCCTTCTTGACCAGGGTGTTGAACTTGACGCCGATTTCGCACTGGCCGGCCGTGGCCACTTCATGGTGGTGCACTTCGGCGACCAGGCCCATCTCTTCCATGGCCAGGCACATGGCCGAGCGCAGGTCGTGCAGCGAGTCGACCGGCGGGACCGGGAAGTAGCCGCCCTTGACCGTCGGGCGGTGGCCCAGGTTACCGTCCTGATAGACCTTCTCGGTGTTCCAGGAGGCCTCTTCGGAGTCGACCTTGTAGAAGGCGCCGGAGATGTCCGCGCCCCACTTGACGTCGTCCAGCACGAAGAACTCGTTCTCCGGGCCAAAGAAGGCGGTGTCGGCGATGCCGGTGGACTTCAGATAAGCCTCAGCGCGCTTGGCCAGGGAGCGCGGGTCGCGCTCGTAGCCCTGCATGGTGTTCGGCTCGATCACGTCGCAGCGCAGGTTCAGGGTGATCTCTTCGGAGAAGGGATCGATGACGGCGGTGTCCGGGTCCGGCATCAGGATCATGTCGGACTCGTTGATGCCCTTCCAGCCTGCAATCGACGAACCGTCGAACATCTTGCCTTCGTCAAACAGGTCTGCGTCCACCGTGTGCGCGGGCACGGTCACATGCTGTTCCTTGCCCTTGGTGTCTGCAAAGCGGAAGTCCACGAACTTCACGCCTTTTTCTTCCATCAGTTTCAATACGTCGTTAGCCGACATGTTTCTCTCCCAATCGTGAGATCAAAAATCTTTTCCGCCTGCCAGCCGTCCCGGTCAGATGTGGGACCGCGATGGCTGCTGTCCTGTGCAGCTTCCTTCTCAAGTGCACGCACCCGCGCCGCGCAGTGTACACGGCCCACGGGATCCTGCCGAGAAACCGGCAGCGGCGTGTTCAAGCGAACTCGATTGGTGCATTAAGCACACACTGTGCCAGTGCGCGGGGCACCGTTTGACGCGGTTCCAGGGGCTTTTCTCGTCACGCCTGCACCCCTATGGTGCGTCCAGGCGCTTACTGCACCAGACATGCACCTTCCTGGTGCGTTGTTGGCCGACTGCCGCCCGGTTCCTTCGCGCCGACGCCAGCACGGTCAGGCACTGAACCGCTCATGCATCGGTCGCCGGTTTCGTCTTGCCTGCGCCGGCCTTGCTAGAATGGGCGTTTTTTCAAGCGATTGCCGCCATGACAGCCCCGAGCTTCGCCGAGCTCATCGCCTCCCTGCAGGACTTCTGGGCCCGGCAGGGCTGCGTGATTCTCCAGCCGCTGGACAAGGAAGTCGGCGCCGGCACCTTCCACCCGGCCACCTTTCTGCGCTCGATCGGCCCGGAGCCCTGGAAGACGGCCTATGTGCAACCGTCGCGCAGGCCCACGGACGGCCGCTATGGCGAGAATCCGAACCGCCTGCAGCACTATTATCAGTTCCAGGTGCTGCTCAAGCCGTCACCGGACAACATCCAGCAGCTCTATCTGGACTCGCTGGTCGCCCTGGGCTTCGACCTGCTGACCCACGATGTGCGTTTCGTCGAAGACAACTGGGAATCCCCCACCCTGGGCGCCTGGGGTCTCGGCTGGGAGGTCTGGCTCAACGGCATGGAGGTGACCCAGTTCACTTACTTCCAGCAGGTGGGCGGCCTGGAATGCCGGCCGGTCTCCGGCGAGATCACCTACGGACTGGAACGGCTGGCCATGTACATCCAGGGCGTGGATTCAGTCTACGACCTCGTCTGGGCCCGCGACGGCGACCGCGTCGTGACCTACGGCGACGTGTTCCATCAGAATGAGGTGGAGCAGTCGACCTACAACTTCCAGCATGCCGATACGGCGGTCCTGTTCAAAGCGTTTGATGATGCGGAAGCGGCCAGCCAGCGGCTGATCGAAAAGTCGCTGCCGCTGCCGGCTTACGAACAGGTGCTGACCGCCTCGCATACCTTCAACCTGCTGGATGCCCGCTCGGCGATCTCGGTGACCGAGCGTCAGGCCTACATCCTGCGGGTGCGGGCACTGGCCAAGGCCTGCGCCGAGGCCTACTACGCCTCCCGCGAGGCCCTGGGCTTTCCGATGAGCAAAGGAGCGGCACAATGAGTCAGGCCGACCTGCTGATCGAAATCG
>JBFKIN010000448.1:0-2678 GCA_041632255.1 Oceanococcus sp.
AACGCCAGGCACTGATGCGACAACACGGCGAGCAAATGCGCACGATGATGGAAAAAATGCAAAGGAAGCATCGGGACGCAGGCGACAAGCCGCACTGCAGTCAGCATATGCACGAGATGATGAAACAGATGATGGCCCACGTTCAGGCTCAGACCGACGCGCTGCAGGACATTACCGCCATTCGACGTTACGGCCCGCCTGGCAAAGGCCGCTGAATCTCTGGCCGGCCGGATCCACGCCAGCGAAGCGCGGGATGGTCTCGATAGCCCGGACGAGAGTGGCGAGATTGCGGCCGGCAGCCGGTCCGACGGGCATGTCTGGCGCACACAACAAGGAGAACTGACATGGATGCGTTCATGCACGGTTGGATGGGCGGTGGTCATGGATGGTTCATGCTCCTGGGCTGGCTGATCGTGATCATCGTGCTGGTCGGTCTGGGCTATGTGATGGGGCGTGCCGGCCGGGAGCGTGACAAGCGGGAGTGATCTGCCCGGCCTTGCTGGGGTGGGGGCGAGCGGGGCAGTCCGGAAAAGACGGGGGAACCCGCAGGGCGCCTCGCCCGTCAATAGCGGCATGTGCCCGCGCCTGACCATGATGTCCTTCCGAAAATGTCTTTTTGCCCTCGTCCTCGTCTGGCCTGCACTGACTGTGGCGGCCGAAGAGACCATCGCCTACCAGTTCGAGCGCAACGCCCTGCTGGCCGGACGCACGCTGGCCTGTGGCGATAAGGCGGGTTTCGCCGCCATGCGTTCAGTCAGCCGCAACCTCGCGACGCGTCTGGAAGGTGGTGTCACCGGGCAGATGTCCCGTTTCGAGGAGCGCGCGGAGCAACAGCGGCGATTTGCCTCCGGCAAGAACCCCAGCAGCAGCACCTGCCGCCGCATTGGTCAAGAACTGCGGGACAATCTGGATCGCAGCACCTGGATTTTGCGCACATCCGGATTCGAAGACTGAGTCTCAGCCTTCACGTTCGACCACCCGGGCACCGTCCTCGACGCGTTCGCTGGGGTGCACGATGACCTGCTCCCCGTTGGACAGCCCCTCCAGGACCTGAGCCTGCCTGCCGTTCTGGCGTCCGATGCTGACAGGCCGCAGCCGGGCCACGCCGGCCTCCGGCACCAGGACGGCCCAGCGGCCCTGCTGGCGGAACAATGCCGCGGTGGGCACCTGCAGCACGTCATCGCCCTGCCAGGTCAGAATGCTGGCCTCGACCCGAAAGCCGTGGCCGAGTCGCGCCCAGTCGCCGTGCGGGCTGAGCAGGTCGATCAGGACATTGACCCGCTGCTCTTCGATCCCGAGGGCGGACACCCGGGTGAATCCCAACGGCTCGATGCGCCGCACCCGGCCTTCCAGGCTCTGTTCGCCGCCCCAGCCGGTGATGCGGACCGGGGCGCCTTCGGGTACGGCCACGGCGTCTCGGGAGAGCAGGTCAGTCACGATTTCGAGTTCCGCAGGATCGCCGATCTCCAGCAGCGGTGTGCCCGCGGCGACCAGACCCTCGCCGCGCTGCAGGATGCGCAACACCCGGCCGCTGGCCGGCGCGCGCAGTTCCAGTTGCGCCCGTGGCCGGGCACAGGCGGCCACCGGCGCCAGCAGGGCGCGAGCATTGGCCAGCTCGGCCTGACGCAGGCGGACTGCGGCCTGGGCGGTCTCGCGGCCGGCCTGCGCCGTTCTGGCTGCGAGTTCCACCTGCTCCAGCTCGGACGCGGACAGGTTGTTGTCGGCGGCGAGATCGCGCGCCCGCACCAGGTCGCTGCGGGCATATTCGGCCTGTGAATGCGCCTTGCGCAATTGAGCCCGGGCCAGGTCGAGGGCGGCTTCTGCACTGGTCACCGCCGCCTCGGCCTGTTGCTGGCTGCGGCGGTCCAGCAGGCTCGGGTCACCCGGGCTCATCCGCGCTACGACGCTCGCATCAGCGCTGACGGCGTCGCCGACCTCGGCGTCGATGCGTAACAGGTGGCCGGTCACCGGTGCGGAGAGCAGATAGACATTGCGGACCCGGGTGTAGCCGTCTTCATCGATGGTGATCGCCAGGGGGGCACGGCTGACGGTGGCGAGATCGACCGGCAGGGGCCGGGGCCGGAAGCTGTAGGCAAAGAAGAGCATGAGGCCCAGCAGGCTGATTCCGGTCACGGCGGGTTTGAACCAGCGACCCTGCGTCATCTCATTCCCTCGTCTTGAGTACGGCGACCAGATCCAGCCGGTCGATGCGGCGCCGCACGATCAGCCCGGAGGCCAGCGCGGACAGCACGACGACCAGCCCGGCGTAGCCGAAAGTGGCGGGGCTGACCACCAGCGGAATCCGGAACAGGTCGGTGTCGAAAGAGTGCACCATGAAGGCGGCAAGCAGATAGCCCAGGGCTGCGCCCAGTGGCAGGGCCAGCAGCGTGAGCAGGCCCAGCTCGCCGAGCAGGATCCAGGAGACTTCCGCGCGGGTGAGGCCGAGTACCCGCAGGCTGGCGAGCTCGCGGCCGCGCTCGGACAGGGACACGCGGGCGCTGTTGTAGACCACGCCGACCACGATCAGGGTGGCGAACAGGGTGTTGAAGAAGGTGAAGGTGCCCAGGCTCTCGTCCAGCGTGTCATAGAAGGCGCGCTGCGCGGCGTCCTGCTGGCGGATGCCGGCCACGCCCGGCATCTCCTTGAGGCGGCGGAACAGCGGCGCTGCCTGGGCCTCG
>JBFKIN010000449.1:0-2672 GCA_041632255.1 Oceanococcus sp.
AGCCGCGGTGGCGGAGACCGGTTACGACGCCGAAATCATCGACCTGCGCAGCATCATCCCGCTGGACATCGACTGCATCGTCGAATCGGTGAAGAAGACCGGCCGCTGCGTGGTCATCCACGAGGCGACCCGGACCTCCGGCTTCGGTGCCGAGCTGATCGCCGAGGTGCAGGAGTACTGCTTCTACCACCTGGAGGCGCCGGTCGAGCGCGTCACCGGCTGGGATACGCCGTATCCCCACGCCTTCGAGTGGGAATACTTCCCCGGGCCGAAGCGCCTCAAGGAAGCCCTGAAGAAAGTGATGGAGGCGGCCTGATGGGTGTGCATACGTTCAAGCTGCCGGACATCGGCGAAGGCATCGCCGAGGCGGAGATCGCCGAATGGAAGGTGTCAGTGGGCGACGTGATTGTCGAAGACCAGCCGCTCTGCGACATGCTCACCGACAAGGCCGCGGTGGAGATCCCCTCGCCGGTGGCCGGCAAGGTGCTGGAGCTCAAGGGCGCCGCCGGTGACCTGGTCGCCGTGGGTGGTCCGCTGGTGCTGATCGAGGTGGAAGGCGGCGCGCCCGCACCGGAGGCTGCCGCCAGCGAGCCCGCGGTGCAGGAGGAAGCCGCAGATCCGGACGTGTCAGCCGCGGCGGATGAGGAAAAGCCACAGCCTGCCGGGGAACAGGGCGCCGGTCAGACCGAGCCGCAGCGGGCGCAAAAGCAGAAACCTGAGCCGTCACCCGCACCGCGCACCGCGCCGCGTGCCGCCGCGCCGAAGCCGGCCGCCGGACGGCGCAGTGCATCGGGGGCACGTTCGCATTCCCACCTGCCGCGCGCCCCGGGCGAAAAACCGCTGGCCTCGCCGGCCGTGCGCCAGCGTGCCCGCGAGCTGGGCATCGAGCTGGCTTTCGTGCCCGGCAGCGGGCCGGCCGGTCGCATCACCCACGATGACCTGGATGCCTTCGTCGAACGTGGCGGCGGCACGCCGGCCATCGCCCGGGCGGCGCGCACCGGGGTCGAGGAGATCAAGGTCATCGGTCTGCGGCGCAAGATCGCCGAAGCGATGCAGCGTTCCAAGCAGCGGATTCCCCACTTCGCCTATGTCGAGGAGGTGGATGTCACCGAACTGGAGAAGCTGCGTCAGCACATGAACGCGAACCGGGCCGAAGGCCAGGTCAAGCTGACCATCCTGCCCTTTTTGATGCAGGCGCTGGTCAAGGTCGTGCCCGAGTTCCCGATGGTCAACGCCAACTACGACGACGAGGCCGGGGTGCTGCGGCGCATCGATGCGCTGCATATCGGCATCGCGGCGCAGACGGACAACGGTCTGGTCGTGCCGGTGGTGCATCACGCCGAGACGCTGGACATCTGGGGCATGGGCTTCGAGCTCAAGCGCCTGGCCGACGCGGCCCGCAGCGGCACCGCCAGCCGCGAGGAGCTGTCGGGCTCCTCGATCACCATCTCCAGCCTGGGTCCGATGGGCGGCATCGTCTCCACCCCCGTGATCAACGCGCCGGAAGTGGCCATTGTCGGAGTCAACAAGATGGTCGAGCGTCCCATGATCGTGAACGGCACGGTGGTGCCGCGGCTGATGATGAATCTCTCATCCTCCTTCGATCACCGCATCGTGGATGGCTGGGATGCGGCCTCCTTCATCCAGCGGATCAAGAGTTATCTGGAGCATCCCGCGACCCTGTTCATCTGATCGTGACTGACTATTTCGGCGTGTGTGGCCAGTGATGCGGCTGTCCCGGAGACGCTTTTCCCCATCCATGGCCGTTACAAGCGACATCCATCCCGCTTGCCCTTCGCGCTCGCCTGCGACGATTCGAGTCTGTTCCAGACAGCGTCGCCGTTGGCGTTCGTCCCAGTACGCCGAAGGTCTGGGCATCGGCCATCACCGGTCAGTTGGTGCGAGACGCCTGTGCTCTGAACCACTGAGTGGCAGGGCTTCCATGGATGGCACAGGCGGCTGCGCTGTTCGCCCTGACGGACCGTCGGCGGACAGGATGTCCGCCAACGAGCGGCCATGGAAGGCGAATAGCGTGTCCGCCGGGGCGAACAGCGTAGCCGCCCCCCAATAAGAATCAGCCGCCGCCAGTGCATCGAAATCAGAAGGAATCAAAAGCATGAGCCAGCCCATCAAAACCCAAGTCCTGGTCATCGGGGGCGGCCCCGGCGGCTACGTCGCCGCCATCCGCGCCGGCCAGCTGGGCCTGAAAACCACCCTGGTCGAGGGCGACACCCTGGGCGGCACCTGCCTGATCCGTGGCTGCATTCCCTCCAAGGCCATGATCCATGTGGCGAGCAAGCTGGAGGACATGCTGGCCCATGTCGGCCAGGGGCATCTGGGCATCCGCCTGGCCACCCAGCCCGAGTTCGATCTGGGCTATGCGGTGAAATGGAAGGACGGCATCGTGGCGCGCCTGAACAGCGGCGTCGCCGGCCTGCTGAAGAAGGCCAAGGTCGAGGTGGTGCAGGGCTGGGCCCGTTTCAGCGATGCCAAGCACTGCACCGTCGATACCGCCGAGGGTCCGGTGGCCATCCAGGCCGAGAACGTGATTCTGGCCACCGGCTCGGTGGCCGCCGGCTTGCCGCACATCCCGTTCTCGGACCGGGTCCTGTCCTCCACCGAGGCGCTGGATCTGACCGCCCTGCCCAGGAGCCTGGCCGTGGTCGGCGCCG
>JBFKIN010000450.1:0-2669 GCA_041632255.1 Oceanococcus sp.
CATCGGTCCAGACGGCCCGCAGCCGTGAGAGGTGCCCGATCCGCCATGCATCAGCGCTGGTCAACGCAGGGCATATTCGCATTCCGTGTATTGCGCGGATGTGGTGTGCGCGGGCAGCGCCCTTGCGGTGCGTCACGCCCCGGCTCAGGCGAGAGTGCGCATCGAATCAGCGATGGGGCCGCAGCCCGTGCCGGGGCACTCCGGCGATTCCGGCCATCATCTCGGCCGGGACAAGCTCCGGTTTGTGACCGGCGATGAGGTTCAGGGAGTCATGACCCCTCGCAATTGAACCCGGTGAAAATTGTGCAAGGCATTGATAAGATGGGATTTTGATTCCAGGCGCCGGCCTTCATCGGGACAGGCGGCAATCCAGCCCGGTCCTCTGTTCGAGCCCTGAAGCTCCTGCTTGCTGTGCTGCCATCAAACGGCGGCTGATATGAGTTCTTGTTGCGGCGATCTTGAGCTCATGGCGTCATTTCAGAAGTGCTCCGCGTCCAGTTCGGTCAGTGGCGCTGCGCCCGAGCGGATCTGCGCCATCAGCGCGGCGGTCTCCGGATACAGCTTGGCAAAATAGAAGCGGGCGGTGATCAGCTTGCTGCGGTAGAAATCCGCATCGTGGCCGTCTCCTTTCTCGAGCGCTGCGTGCGCGATGCCTGCGGCAAAGCACCACGAGAAGGAAAACACCAGATGCCCGATCAGGCGCAGATAGGGCACCGCTGCGGCACCCACTTCTTCCGGGTTTTTCAGCGCCTTGGCGCCCAGTTCCATGGTCAGCTTCTGGACCTCCGCGGCCAGCCGGGCCAGCGGCTCGCTGAATTCCTTCATATCTTCGTTGTCCGCGTGGCGGCCGACCACGTCCTGGATCACCTTGCCGAACTTGATCAGGCTGGCGCCGCCATTGCCCAGGACCTTGCGTCCCAGCAGGTCCAGGGCCTGGATCGTGTTGGTGCCTTCGTAAATCATGTTGATGCGGGCGTCGCGCACGCACTGCTCCAGCCCCCATTCCTTGATGTAGCCGTGGCCGCCCAGCACCTGCATGGCCAGGGTGGTGGATTCGTAGCCATTGTCGGTGATGAAACCCTTCACCACGGGCGTCAGCAGGGACACCATCTCCGCATTGTCCTTGCGCACGGTCTCGTCGGGGTGGTCGAACTGGCGGTCGATGGCCAGGCCGGCCCAGTAGGTGAAGGCGCGCGCCGCCTCGACATAGGCTTTCTGGGTCAGCAGCATGCGCCGGACGTCGGGGTGGACGATGATCGGGTCGGCAGGCTTGTCCTTGAGTTGCGGGCCGGACAGCGAGCGCCCCTGCAGGCGCTCGCGGGCATAGGCCAGGGAGTTCTGGTAGGCGAACTCCGCCAGGCCCAGCGACTGCATGCCGACTCCCAGGCGGGCGGCATTCATCATCACGAACATGGCGTTGAGGCCGCGGTTCGGTTCGCCCACCATCCAGCCGCTGGCCCCGTCCAGATTGATCACGCAGGTCGCATTGCCGTGGATGCCCATCTTGTGTTCCAGAGAGCCGCAGCTCACGCCGTTTCGCTCTCCCGCATTGCCCTGGGCGTCAGGCAGGAACTTGGGGACCACGAAGAGCGAAATGCCCTTGGTGCCGGCCGGCGCATCCGGCAGGCGCGCCAGCACCAGGTGGACGATGTTTTCGGCCATGTCGTGCTCGCCAGCGGAGATGAAGATCTTGGTCCCGGTGATCGCGTAACGGCCGTCATCCTGCGGTTCGGCCCGGGTCTTGAGCAGCCCCAGGTCCGTGCCGCAGTGGGCCTCGGTCAGGCACATCGTGCCGGTCCATTCGCCCGATACCAGTTTGGGCAGGTACAGCCGCTTCTGCTCCGGCGTTCCGAAGGCGTGCAGGGCATTGTAGGCGCCGTGGGACAGGCCGGTGTACATGGTCCAGGCCTGATTGGCCGAGTTCAGCATTTCCATGAAGGCGTTGTGCACGACATGGGGCAGGCCCTGCCCGCCATACTCGGGGTCGGCGCCAAGCGCCGGCCAGCCACCCTCAACGAACTGGCGGTAGGCGTCCTTGAAGCCGGTCGGCGTGGTGACGCTGCGGTCCGGATTCAGGGTGCAGCCCTCGCTGTCTCCGGTCGCGTTGAGCGGTTGCAGGACTTCGCTGCAGAACTTGCCGGCCTCCTCCAGCACGGCATCGACCAGGCTGATGTCCAGTTCGGCATGCGGCGGCAGGGTGCTCAGCTCGCGTTCCAGTCCGAGCATTTCGTGCAGCACGAAACGCATGTCACGCAGCGGGGGAGTGTACTGGGCCATGGTCATTCTCCTGTCGGGTTTCCATCAAACCGGCACGCGAGGCTCAACGATACTCCAGCCAGCAGGCCAATAGGTGGCCGCTCGCTCCGACCGACGTCAAGCCCAAGCCGGATTTTCTGCGTCAATTGCCTCAAGAAAGCGCGGCGCGGCCGATATCAGGAACGGGTCGGCGGCAGCGCTTGCGCGGCAGAGCTGAGCCGAGCTCATCCGCTCTCAACAAAGGAATTGCCGATGCAGATCATCAACACGAACGTGATGTCGCTGAACGCCCAGCGCAATCTCTCCAGCAGCCAGGGCGATCTGGCGACATCAATCCAGCGTCTCTCCAGCGGCCTGCGCATCAACAGCGCCCGCGACGACGCGGCGGGTCTGGCCATCTCGGACCGCATGAC
>JBFKIN010000451.1:0-2661 GCA_041632255.1 Oceanococcus sp.
GCCCCGGTGACACTTGCCGGCGACACAACCAGTTGCGCGTTCCGGTGTCCAAGGGTGGTTTTCGAGCAACCACACTAACCGACCTGACCGCCCTGACCGCCCATGTCTG
The DNA here is from genome assembly GCA_041632255.1 of Oceanococcus sp. Classification (GTDB taxonomy): domain Bacteria; phylum Pseudomonadota; class Gammaproteobacteria; order Nevskiales; family Oceanococcaceae; genus Oceanococcus. The sequence continues at coordinate 110 of JBFKIN010000451.1, forward strand.
AGCTGATCCCGAAGTTCACCGGCATCCCGACCGCCGGCCCCGGCCGGTCGCAAACGAAAACAGGCCCGGGCCATGGCCGGAAGACGCCGGCGTGAATCCGTTCCCGGGTCTGTTCGAGCAGATGGCCGCCCTGCTGATGCTGGCGGCGGCCGTTGGCGCGATCGGCGTGCGCCTGCGACAGCCGCTCATCGTGGCCTTCATTGTCGTCGGCATTCTGGTGGGCCCGGCCCTGCTGAACTGGGTGAGCGCGAATGACCAGATCGATCTGCTGGCGCAGCTGGGCATCACCCTGCTGCTGTTCGTTGTCGGTCTTCGGCTGGATCTGCACATTATCCGCACCATGGGTCTGGTCGCGCTGGCCACCGGCCTGGGGCAGGTGCTCTTCACCAGCCTGATTGGCTACGTTCTGGCCCGACAGCTCGGCATGGAACCGGTCGCCGCCCTTTACGTGGCGGTCGCCCTCACTTTCTCGAGCACGATCATCATCGTGAAGCTGCTGTCGGACCTGCGCGAGGTCGACACCCTGCATGGGCGCATCGCGCTGGGTTTTCTGATCGTCCAGGACATCGTGGTGGTGGTGGTCATGATCGGCCTCAATGCCCTGGACCGCTCCACGGATCAGGCGCTGCCCGTGGCAGCAGCCTGGGTGCTGTTCAAAGGCCTGGCGTTTACCGCCGGGGTCGGTCTGTCGATGCGCTACGTCCTGCCGGCCCTCCTGCGGCTGCTGTCACGATCGGCGGAGCTGCTGGTCCTGTTCGGCATCGCCTGGGCAGTGACGCTGGCGATACTCGGCATGGCTCTGGGCTTCAGCAAGGAAGTCGGGGCATTCGCGGCCGGCGTGTCACTGGCTTCCGGCCCCTACCGCGATGCGCTGGGCGCCAGACTGGTCAGCGTGCGGGACTTCCTGCTGCTGTTCTTTTTCATCGACCTGGGCGCCCGGCTGGATCTGGCCCTGCTCGACGCCCGCCTGATCGAGGCCCTGATCCTCTCCGTCTTTGTCCTGATCGGGAACCCCCTGATCGTGATGGTCATCCTCGGCCTCATGGGTTACCGCAAGCGCACCAGCTTTCTGGCGGGACTCACCGTCGCCCAGATCAGCGAATTTTCCCTGATCCTCGGCGCACTGGGGCTGAGCCTGGGGCACATCGACCCGGAAACCATGGGCCTGATCACCCTGGTTGGCATGATCACGATCAGCGCCTCCACCTACATGATCATCTACTCGCACCGGCTGTATGACCTGCTCGCCCCCTGGCTGGGCCTGTTCGAACGCCGCCAGCCCTACCGGGAAAGCGAGGACAACATGAGCCGCGTCACGCGGGCCGATGTCGTGCTGTTTGGCGTCGGCCGCTATGGCTCCCGGCTGGCCGCCGCGATCCGCGCGCGAGGCGCCACCGTGCTGTGCGTGGATCACAATCCGGAATTCCTGCATCAGGCCGCCCGCAGCGATGACAGCGTCTACGGTGACGCGGAAAACCCCGATTTTGTCGCCGCGCTGCCGCTTGACGGTGTCCGCTGGGTGGTCAGCGCGCTGCGCGACCGCCCGGTCAACCTCGCCCTGATCCGCGCATTGCGCGATGCCGGCTTTCGCGGACGCATCGCGGTGTCTGCCAACCACGGCAGCGAAGCCGGCCAGCTCATCGCGTCTGGCGCCGATCTGGTGCTGGACCCTTTCACCGACGCCGCCATCGACGCCGCCCAGCGACTTTTTCCGCCGACCACCGCGCCTGCTGATCGGGCAGCGCCGCCACCGGAGCATTCCCCATGAGCGCATTCAACAACATCCTGGCCGTGGTGGACTGGTCCGGCGATGTCGAGGGGCACTGCAACCGCGTCGTGGAACTGGCCCGCCATTGCGGCGCCCGCCTGACCATCGCCACCGCGGCGCCGGACCTGCCCGGCCCGATCAGCCGCGAAGGCGAGAGCCTGCGACGCTGGGCGGAGCAAGAGTCGCAGCGCCGCATCCGCTGGCTGGATGACTGGCTGGCAACGCGCCGGGGGGATCTGACGCTGCACCGCATCGAACTGGACAAGCCGCCCTTCCTGGCGGTGATCCGGCAGGTGCTGTCCGGCGAACACGACCTGGTGATCAAGGCGGCCGAGGACCCGGACTGGAGCGACCGCATTTTCGGCAGCGACGACATGCACCTGCTGCGCAAGTGCCCCTGCCCCGTGTGGCTGACCAAAGCCGGCAAGCCACAGATCCGGCGCATCCTGGCAGCCGTGAAACTGCGGGAAGACAGCCTCGAGTCGGCGAAAACCCGGGCAGCCCACGAGCAACTCAACCAGGACCTGTTCCAGCGCGCCCTGGCCCTGGCCACCATGCATTCCGCCGAGCTGCATGTCGTGCACGCCTGGGAAGCGCCGGGGGAATCACTGATGAGCGGCGGCTTCGCCTCGGTGCCCCGCGCCAGGATCACGGCCTATGTGGACCAGGTCGGGCAGGAGCACGCCCGCCTGTTCGACGAATTTCTGCAACGGATGGACGGCCTGCCATACCCGGACAGCACGGTCGCGCTCCAACCCCGACGACACCTGATCAAGGGCGCGGC
>JBFKIN010000452.1:0-2656 GCA_041632255.1 Oceanococcus sp.
CACCGCGAGATCGGAAAAGGCGATGCGCCCCGTGTGATTGCGCGCGGGTCCGGTATAAAGCCCCTGTTTGCGCCCGATGAAACTGACCGTGAGCTCGGCTTCCACTGCGCAGCCGAGCACGGCGCCGGTATCCGCCCCCAGTCCGGACGGCAGATCCAGCGCCAGAACCGGGCAATCGCTGGCATTGAGGCGATCGATGACCGCGGCGATATGCCCGGACACCGCACGCGACAAGCCGGTACCGAGCAAACCGTCCACCGCCACATCGGCCGCGGCAAGGGCCGCCTCCAGATCCGGCAGCGCCTGCAGACGCAGTCCGGCCTGCTGAAAGGCCTGCCAGGCCTCGGCGGCCTCCCCCTTCAGCGACGCTGGCTCCGCCAGCAAAAAGCAGTCCACCATCAACCCCTGGGCTGCGGCCTGTCGCGCCAGATCCAGCGCGTCACCGCCGTTGTTGCCCGGCCCAGCCAGCACCACAAGGCGATGGGCGCGGGGCCAGGCCTGCCGCAATTCGGCCAGCGCGGCCCCGGCAGCGCGCTGCATCAGGGTGTATCCTTCGATCCGGAACTCCCGGATCGCCCGGGCATCAAGGGCCTTGACCTGGGCCGCGCTGTAAAGAGGCAGTGCCGTGTCCATGGCGATCATTATCATTCACCCGCTGTCTGCGTGCGCACTCCCGTGAGCCTGGACCCCGACAGGATAGTGCAGCTGCTCCAGGACTGGAGCGCAGAACTGGGCTTTACCGGCCTGGCGGTCAGCCGTGCGGAACTGGCGCGAGACGACGCGCTGATGCGGCGATGGGTCGCAGCCGGCCAGCACGGCGAGATGGACTATCTGGCGCGCAATCAGGCCCTGCGCGCCGATCCTGCGGCCCTGGTGCCCGGCACGCTCAGCGTGATTTCCGTTCGCCTGCCCTACTGGCCAGAGGCCAGGCCGGCGCGACAGGTGCTCCGGGACCCGCGCCGCGCCTACGTCAGTCGTTATGCCCTCGGGCGCGATTACCACAAGGTGGTGCGCGGCAAACTGCGCGCGCTCGCCCGCCGGCTGCAGGAACAGATCGGCCCCTTCGGCCACCGGGCCTTCGCCGACAGCGCACCGGTGCTGGAAAAAGCGCTGGCGCGCGATGCCAGTCTGGGCTGGATCGGGAAGCACACCCTGCTGCTGGACGCCGAGCAGGGCTCCTATTTCTTTCTCGGCGAACTGTTCACCGACCTGGCCCTGCCACCCAGCCGCCAGCCGCCGGCGCAGAACCGTTGTGGCGCCTGCCAGGCCTGCATCCGCGCCTGTCCCACCGGCGCGATCCTGCCCGATGGCCAGCTGGATGCCCGTCGCTGCATCTCCTACCTGACCATCGAACTCAAGGGCGCCATTCCCCTGCCGCTGCGCGCGGCCGTCGGCAATCGCATCTTCGGCTGCGACGATTGCCAGCTGGTCTGCCCCTACAACCGGGACAGTCAACCCGGCGCCACCGCCGATTTTGCCGTACGTCACGGTCTGGACCAGGCCGGACTGCTGGAGCTGTTCCGCTGGAGCGAAGCGGAATTCCTGTCGCGCACCGAAGGCATGGCCATCCGCCGGGTGGGCTTTGCAGGCTGGCTGCGCAATATCGCGGTAGCCATCGGCAACGGGCCGGCCGATGAGGCGGCAATCCAGGCCCTGCGACAGCGCCGCGACGGCGCTGATGCCTTGCTGCGCGAACATATCGACTGGGCCCTGCAACGCCTGCAGGCACAAACAAGCTAGGCCGGCCCGAGCCGCAGCTTTCTCAGATTGATTTCAGACGCTGTGCCTGGCTAGCCAGCAGGCGGTCCGGCCAGGCCGCCTCGTCGCCAGCCAGACCGGCGCTGATGCCATTGGCAAGTTGCTTGCCCAGCTCCACGCCGAACTGATCAAAGCTGTTCAGCCCCCAGATCCAGCCCTGCACGAAGCAGCGATGCTCGTAGGCGGCCAGCAGGGCACCGAGAGTCCGGGGGCTCAATTCATCCAGCCAGAGCAGACTGGAGGGACGGTTGCCGGGGCAGCGCCGCCAGGCTTTTTGCGCCGGCGACAGTTCCGCATCCTCGGACAGATCGCGGCCATGGCTCAGAGCCGCGGACTGGGCCAGGGCATTGCCGAGCAGAGCCCGCTGCATTTCGGCATCCGCGCCGGGCACCTGCACGGGCAGGATAAAGTCCACCGGGTGTGCATCACCCTGATGAAGCAACTGGAAGAAGGCGTGCTGGACATTGGTCCCCACCCCGCCCCACTGCACCGGACAGCAGGCGTGGGACAAGATCTCTCCGTCCCGGCCGACCGACTTGCCATTGCTCTCCATATCGAGCTGCTGCAGCCAGTCGGGCAATGGCGCCAGACCGTCGCAATAAGGCACGGTGACCTGACTGTGATAGCCGAGAAAATTGCGGTTCCAGATCGCAATCAGGCCCCACAGCACCGGCAGGTTCCTGTCCAGCGGCGCCTGACCGAAATGGGAATCCATGGCGCCGGCCCCGGCGAGCAGGTCCTCGAAAACAGACCAGCCCAGGGCCAGCGCGATGCTCAGCCCCACGGCGGACCACAGGGAGTAGCGTCCGCCCACCCAGTCCCACATCGTGAAAATCTGCTCGTTCACGATGCCGAAATCATTGGCCAGTTGCGGCCGTGCGCTGACCGCGATGCACTG
>JBFKIN010000453.1:0-2638 GCA_041632255.1 Oceanococcus sp.
AGGATCACTGCCACTGCCCAGGCCAGGGCGCATGCCAGCGAATAGAACTCCCCCCAACCCATCACCGTCTCCGTTTATGGCGCCCCGACAGCTCAGTCCTGTCCATGCGCGGGGGCGCATGTTAACCAAGCGGCGCGGCCGCGCAAATCTTCACGTTAAGCTGTTGCTTCCCCTGCCCTGATGCCGAACGTGCTGCCATTCCGTCTTGTGCTCCGGCTGAGTCTCGCGCTGCTGACCGGCTGCGTCGGCCCGGAAATCCCGCGGGCCTCGTCTGCCTTGCAGGACGGCATTCACTGGCAGGACGAGCTCGCCGTCGTCCGGACCGGCACCCCCGGGGGGCGACGGCTGCTGTTCCTGCACGGCACGCCGGGCAGCTGGGAGGCCTTTTCCGCCTACCTTGAGGACCCCCAGCTCAGCGCCCGTTTCGACATGTACGCCATCGACCGCCCCGGTTTCGGCGCCACCCGCCTGCCCCTGATGCCGGACCTGGAACGGCAGGCGCGCGCGCTGCGGCCCTGGTGCGAGGCGCATGGCCCCTTCATCATCGTCGGCCACTCCCTGGGCTCCAGCCTGGCCCTGGCGCTGGCTGTCGAAGCACCCGGCTGCGTAGACGCCATCCTGTCGATCGCCGGATCGGTCGCAGCCCGTTATGAGCGGCCGCGCTGGTTCAACCGCATGGCCGAATGGCCTGTCGTGCGGGGCTTGATACCCGGGGCCCTGCAGCGGGCGAATCGTGAGGTGCTGGCGCTGGGCGGCTCGCTGGACGCGCTGGAGCCTGCTTTCGCCCAATTGCGCGTGCCAATCGTCCTGATGCAGGGCGCCAAGGACGGCCTGGTCGATCCGCGCTCCGCCCGGGACCTGATCGACCGCTTGCCCGCCGACGCGCCGGTGCGTCTGCACTGGCTGCCGGAGCATGGCCATTTCGTGCTGTGGGAGGATCCCTCCCTGATCCGCCAGGCGCTCATCACGCTGGCCGAGGAACTTGCCGCGCCGCGCACCGCAGCGGAAGAACACCCCCCGGCTTCGCCTTAGCCTGCGACGGCGACGAGATGCCGCGCATCCGGCAGGCCGCACGCTGGACAAACGGGCGACATCAGCAGGGCCCGCGCACTGCTGGTGAATTCCGTCGGGTCGGGCGTCAGAAACGAGCCGGCATCAAGCCGCGGTCAGAAACGCAGACCCGCCTGGACTGCCACGCTGCGCAACGGTTCGGTGGCGACCCGATAACCGCCGACGTCCAGGGCGGTCGGGGCGCCAATGCCGTAGCTCAGTTCGTCCCCCAGATTCCGGCCCAGCAGCGCCACTGACCAGCGGCCGTCGGCCGGTGCCAGTTCGATGCGGGCGTTCACCCGCAGCAGGGCCGGCTGGATGCCGCGCGGGTCGAGATCGCCCGACGTGAAGTGACGGTCGCGATAGTTGAGATCCAGGTTCAGAGCGAGGCCCAGGGCGCCGGACAGGGACCACAGGTAGCGACCGGACACGCTGGCGGTCCAGCGGGGCGTCTGCTGGTTCTGCCGACCTGTCAGATCGCAGGTACCCGTATCCGGATCCTCGTTGGGCGCTCCGAAGTAGCAGGGGCCGTCGACGTAATCGCGCCAGACGAAGTCCAGATAGGCCGCCGATGCGCTCAGCAGCAGCCCCTGGCTGAGACGCCAGCGCCCGTCGATCTCCAGGCCGCTGGTGCGGGCGCTGCCGGCATTGGTCACGGTGAAGCCGGCCACCCCGTCGTAGACGCTGACCTGCATGTCCTTGTAGTCCACCAGGAAAAGCGCCGCGTTGAGCTCGGCACTGCCGCCGGCCAACGGCAGCTTCATGCCCAGCTCCCAGGCATCCGCCAGTTCGTCCTCGAACTCGAAGCGGGTGGCGCCGCCCTGCTCATCCTCGTTGCCGTTGTTGTTGCGCGCATCGAAACTGCCGGACTTGGCGCCCCGATTGAAAGCCGCATAGAGCATGCCCTCGTCGGCCAGCGCATATTGCAGGTTCAGCGAGGGCAGCAGATTGCGGACTTGGCGCCGGCCTTCAAGATCGTGCTCGTTGATCAGCAGCTGATCCAGCGCAGCCAGCGTCACCGGATCGGCCGGGTCGCGAGTGCCGGGCTGATAGATATAAAACCGCCGGAAGCCGTCCTTGCGCTCGTCCACCAGTCTCAGACCCAGGGTGCTGCGCCAGCTGTCTCCAAAATGCAGGGTGACCTGGGCGAAAGCCGACCAGGCCCGGCTGTCAATGCCGAAATCCCGCTCCAGGTCGGCCGCCGCCAGCACGCTGAGGTTGGCGTCACAGGAGGGGCTGTCGCCCAGCGCACCAGCCCGGGCCTTGGTGGGTCCGAATTCGTAGAAATCCAGCCGACTGCCCTGATAGAAGGCGCCCAGCGTGAACTCGGCCCAGCGCCAGTTCAGGTCACCCAGCCGGATTTCCTGACTGAACTGGCGGAAACGCTCCGCGCCGAACAGGGCAAGCGTGTCCAGACTGCTGGAATCGGCGTCGAACAGATCGCGCGACTCGAAGCCGTTGTAGCCGGTGGTCAGATTCAGGGTGCCCGGCCCGGCATCGGCCTGCAGGTTCAGCGTCAGCCCGGCACTGTCGATGGCCGCCGCTTCGCGGGCATCGGTGACCTTGTTGCGGTCCAGCTGCACATCCT
>JBFKIN010000454.1:0-2629 GCA_041632255.1 Oceanococcus sp.
AACGCAATCTGGTCGGCAAAGCGTTTATGATCTGGATGAGCTGGGACGGGCGGCGCAATCGACCGGCCCTGGACCGCATCGGCAACAGCATCCAGTGAGAGGGGAGAGGATGAAATCGATCAAGCGACAAATCGGCGGCTTCTACAGTACTTCGTTCCTGTTGATTTTTCTGGGCGCCAGCGCTCTGCTGACCATGCAGGTCCTGCCGGTTTATCTGAACGAGGGCAAGGCCTCGAAGATCGTTGGACAGGTCGCCGCGTCCTCGCAGAATTACAACGCGAGCATGATTCAAATCCGGAACTCCCTGAAAAAGCGCTGGGACATCGACGATGTCAAGTATCTGGATGAAAAGGACGTCAAGCTGGTCAAGACGAAGACCGGCAAGCAGCTCGCCTACAAGTACGAAGTCCGCGTGCACCTTTTCGCGAACTGGGATCTGCTGCTGACCTTCGACAAGTCCTACCCGATGACGCGTGGCAGCTGACTCGGTCAGACTGCAGGACTTCGCCTTCGCGGATCCCGCCCTGCGTGATGCGGCACTGCGGCACCGGAGCGCCGGCAATCCGCACAACGAGCGCCTGGAGTTTCTGGGGGACGCGGTACTCAATCTGGTCATCGCCACGGCCCTGTTCGAGACGCTGCCGCAAGCCAGCGAGGGCGACCTGACCCGTCTGCGGGCGCATCTGGTCCGCGGTGAGACCTTGGCCGAGATCGCCGCCGACATGGAACTCGGTGCGATCATTGACCTGGGCCAGGGGGAGCTGAAAAGCGGCGGCCACCGCCGGGCCTCGATTCAGGCGGATGCGTTGGAGGCCTTGTTGGGCGCCATTTATTGCGATGCGGGATTCGCCGCGGCGCGCCAGGCCATTCTGGAAGTTTACGCCGGTCGGCTGGCCCGCCTGCCCGATGCGGACTCCCTGAAGGATCCCAAGACACTTCTGCAGGAAATGCTGCAGGGAGAAGCCCAGCAAAGACCGGCCTACAGTCTGCTGGAGGAAAGCGGCCCCCAACACCGCAAGCATTTCGTGGTCTGCTGCGAAGTCTCGGGGCGGCAGACCCGGGGCGAGGGCAGCAGCCGCCGGCAGGCCGAGCAGGTTGCCGCCCGGCGCATGGTGGAGCAGCTGCGCGGATGAGCCGGGCAGGCACCATTGCGTTCATTGGCCGGCCCAATGTGGGCAAGTCCTCGCTCATGAACGCGCTGCTCGGGGAAGACCTTTCCATCGTCTCGCCCAAGGCCCAGACCACCAGGCATCGGGTGGTCGGGGTGCTGAGCAGGGGCGACAGCCAGTTCCTGTTCCTGGATACCCCCGGTCAGGCAGACGGGCAGGGCAAGGCGCTGAACCGGCTGCTGGATCGCACCGCGATGGCGGCCATGGCAGACGTGGATATCGTGCTGTGGCTGGTCGAGGCCGGCCGCTGGACAGCGGTGGATGAGGAGCTGCATCGCCGTCTGTCGCGGCAGCGTCCCGGGGTGCTGGGGCTGGTGCTGAGCAAGGTGGACCGGGTCCGTGACAAGACCGCTCTGCTCCCTGAGCTGGGGCGGCTCCAGCAGCTGATCCAGCCGGATTTTCTGGTTCCGTTGTCGGCGCGAAAGCGGGACAATCTCGAGGCGCTGCTTGAAGAGCTGGCGCGGCATCTGCCCGAAGCGCCCTGGCCTTACGACGAGGACACGCTGACCCCGCACAGCGGCGAGTTTCTGGTTGCCGAGCACATCCGGGCCCAGCTGTTCATCCGGCTGCACAAGGAACTGCCCTACGCCTGCACCGTGACCGTGGATCGTATGCAGCAGGACGACACAGGTTATGACGTGCACGCCACGATCTGGGTCAACAGGGCCTCGCACAAGGGCATGGTGATCGGCCGCCAGGGCAGCGGCCTCAAGGCCATCGGGCAAACCGCGCGGGAACGACTGGAGCGTCTGTTCAATCAGCCCATGCGCTTGCAGCTCTGGGTCAAGGTGCGAGAAGGCTGGGCCGACCACGAGGACAGCCTGCGCTCCTTCGGCTATGGCGCGACCGAGTGAGCACGCTCAGGGTCAGCCTGGAGCCGGCCTGGATACTGCACCGAAGGCCTTTTCGTGAAAGCAGCCTGCTGCTCGATCTGCTCACGGCCAGTCATGGCCGGGTCAGCGCCGTCGGGCGTGGACAGCGTCAGGGTCGGCAGATGGGAATGCTCCAGCCATTGCGCCCGCTGCGGGTGGATTTTGTGCGCAAGGGTGAACTGGCCAGCCTTGGCCGCTGCGAACCGGCCGGTCAGGCCATCGCCCTGTCCGGCGTGCCCCTGTGGTCAGCCTTTTATTTGAACGAACTGCTGCTGCGCCTGCTGGCGGTTGACGATCCCCACGGTGTGCGTGTGTTTTCCCTGTATTCGGAATCCCTGCACGCCCTGCAGGCGGAGGCCCCGGCTGTGGTGCTGCGGCATTTTGAATACGCCTTGCTGGATGAGTTGGGCTTTGGTCTGGATGCGTCGCAGATTCCATCGGGCGCCGTTACGCTGCAATGGGATGTCACCCGGGGCCTGGTGCCTGCTGCGCGGGGTACGCCCGCTGCGGCGCTGCGAGCCCTGCTGGAAGGCGCGCGGGACGCCAGCATCCTGCCCAGCCGTGACCTGCTTGCCGGCATGCTGCGCA
>JBFKIN010000455.1:0-2621 GCA_041632255.1 Oceanococcus sp.
CGGGGCGAGCGAGGCAGCTACCAGCTGGCGCTGGGGCGGGGCGCCCGTCTTCCGTCCCAGCACCCGCTGGCCGGCCAGGAATGGCTGGTGGTGCCGGATCTGGACGGTCGCGGCGAGGGTCGCATCCGCCTGGCGGCGGCCTACACGCGGGAGGCGCTGGAGCGCCAGTTCGGCGACGACATCGGCTGGCAGCCGAGCCTGCGCTTCAATCCGTCCAGCGGCGGGGTGGACGCCCGTGAGCAGCTGGCCTTTCGCCGCCTGCAATTGCAGCAGCGACCGCTGCCACGACCCCAGCCGGAGGATCTGCGCCAGGCTCTGCTCGAGGGTATTCGCACACTCGGTGTCGAGCGTCTGGCCTGGCGCGACGAGGCGGAGTCGCTGCGCCTGCGCCTGGACCACCTGGCGCAGGCTGACACCGACTGGCCCGCCTGCGATTTCGCCAGCCTGCAGGCCGCGCTGGACGACTGGCTGGGCCCCTGGCTGTCCGGGCTGCGCCGCCTGGACGCGCTCCAGCCGGCGCTGCTGGCCAGCGCGCTCAAGGCGCGCCTGAGCCCCTCCCAGCGGGGCCGGCTGGAGCAACTGGCGCCGGCGGCCTTCACCCTGCCGGGCGGGCGCCGCTGCAAGCTGGACTACGCGGCCGAGGATGGCCCGGTGCTGGCCGTGCGCATGCAGGACCTTTACGGTCAGGACGCGACCCCCCTGGTGGCCGGTCGCCCGGTGCTGCTGCACCTGCTGTCACCGGCCCGCCGGCCGCTGGCCGTGACGCGCGACCTGCCCAGCTTCTGGCGCAATGCCTACCCCGAGGTGCGCAAGCAGATGCGCGGCCGCTACCCCAAGCATGACTGGCCCGAGCGGCCCTGGGAGGCGCCCCCGGCGAAGTCCCGCTGAGCCGCCCGGGCGGGTGCCGCTCGACCCCAATGGTGATAGATTTCCCGGCCTGGGATCACTACATGAGGGAGAACGGGATGAAGACCTGGATTGCAGGCGTGGCCCTGCTGAGTTCCGGCCTGGCGCTGGCCGCCGATCGCAGCAGCGCGCCCGAGGATGCTTATGCCTACATCATTTCGCCGGCCCACGGGGAGACCGTGAGCAGCCCGGTGCTGGTGCGTTTCGGCCTGTCCGGCGTCGGGGTGGCACCGGCCGGGGTGGAGCGCAGCCATACCGGCCATCACCATCTGCTGATCGACATGGACGAGCTGCCGCCGGCCAACGAACCCATGCCGGCCAGCGACAAGCTGATCCACTTCGGCGCCGGTCAGACGGAGGCCCTGGTCGAACTCAAGCCGGGCACGCACAAGCTGCAGCTGGTGCTGGGCAACCACCAGCATGTGATGCACAAGCCGGTGGTCAAATCCAAAGCCATCACCATCACCGTCCGTGCGCCCAAGGCCGAGCCCCAGGAAAAGAAACCCGGTCTGCCGGGCATGCTCCGCTAGGGTCTTGAGGATTTTCGCTTCGCTCGCGGCCCGTGAGGGCGGGCCGCGGGTGACGCGCCGGGCCCCGGCCTGCAGCGGGTCTTCGCGATGAAGCTGCTGTGGTTGCCGGTCCTGGCCCTGATGGTCTACGCCGGGTTCTGCGCCTTCATCTTCGTCATCCAGCGCAGCCTGATCTATTACCCCGTGCCGGCCCGGGAATTGCCCGGTGCTCTCAGCGAGGAACTGCCCGTCGCCGACGGCCGCCTCAGGCTCTGGGTGCTGCGGCCGCAGGCCGGCCCGGCCCTGATCTATTTCGGCGGCAATGCCGAGGATGTGTCCTCCCATCTGTCTGATTTCGGCCGCCTGTTCCCGGCCCATGCCGTGTATCTCGTCAACTACCGCGGCTATGGCGGCAGTGCAGGGCAGCCCAGCGAGGCGGCGCTGCTGGGCGATGCACTGGCCATCTACGACGCATTGGCGCCCCGCCATGACAGCGTCGCCCTGATCGGGCGCAGCCTCGGTTCCGCCGTCGCGGTTCACCTGGCGGCGCAGCGACCGGTCGAGCGGCTGGCGCTGGTCACTCCCTTCGACAGCCTGGCCAGGGTGGCGCAGCATCACTTTCCCTGGCTGCCGGCCCGCCAGTTGATCCGGGATCGCTATGACAGCACGGCGCCAGCTTCGCAGATCACGGCGCCGGTGCTGGTGGTGCTGGCCGGTGAAGACGAAGTCATTCCGCGCGCTCGCAGCGAAGCCCTGATGACAGCCATGAGTCGCGCGCCGCTGCAGCGCGTGGAGGTGGAACAGGCCACCCATAACAGCCTTGACGCCTTTCCCGCCTACCCGGCCGTGCTGGGGCGCTTCCTCGGGAGTGCACCCGCGCCCTGAGCATCCGGCCGCGAGGCCGTGGGGCGGGTCAGGCGCAGGTGGTTGGCCTGGCGAATGGCCCGGCCGCCCGCCATGCTGGCGAAACGCCCGCAGCCGGCCAGGTCGCTCAGCCGATCTGCATCGTCCTGCCGCGGCGATCGCGCCTCCTGCCGAAGCCCGCAGCCGGGCGGGGTGATACCGGTTTCCAGGCGTGGGTCCACCGCGGCCTGGCCCCAGAGGGATCAGCACCGCGATCAGGCCCCGTTGGACGATCCTTGGCGCTGGGTGCGATGGGCTGCTCCCGGGTATCCGCTGCGGAGCAGGTCGGCGCCAGTGCGCGCC
>JBFKIN010000456.1:0-2618 GCA_041632255.1 Oceanococcus sp.
CCGGCCTGCAGCCAGCGACGGGTGATTTCGGCATGCGCTTTGGCCTTGTGGCCACTGTCTTTCCAGGCCTTGCAGCCGTATGCGGTGGCCACCCCCGCGTACTCCTGATACAGGTCCTTGCACAGGAAAGGCACGCCGGCAAAGGGCCCGTCCAGTGACTGGCCAGCGCGCTCGCGGGCGATGTCGTACATCGGGATGATGATCGCATTGAGGCGGGGGTTGACCGCCTCGGCCCGCGTGATCGCCAGTTCCAGCAATTCGGCCGCCGTGACCTCCCCCTTGCCGACCAGTCCGGCCAGGGCCAGCCCGTCCAGGGCCCGGTATTCCTCGAATCTCATGCGCATCCGCCGTTGGAGTTGGCCGGAGTATCGCGTAGGCTTGATCCATCGGCAATCCGGGATTGATTCATGCGCCTGTTCCGCCGCCTGGGCCTGTTGCTCACGCTGGTGGCCGGTCTGGGCCTGTTCCTCGTCGTCATGCTGCAGTCAGAAGCACCGGCCATGTCCACCAGCAAAGCGCACCATACCCGTCACGGCTTTCGCAACAATGCTCCGCATCCGCCACAAAGTCTGGGCGGACTGCTGCGCTTCGCGGCCAATCATCTGCGCCTGCCGGAAAAACCCGTGCGTTTACCGCTGGCGAAAAACGACCCTGACTGGCTCAAGGCCAATGTGCGTGAGCCCACCCTGACCTGGATCGGTCACGATACCTTTCTGATCCAGATGAACGGCCTCAACCTGCTGCTGGACCCGCATTTCACGGAACGCGCTTCGCCGCTGCCGTTTGGTCGACCCGAGCGACTGGTCCCTCCGGGCCTCAGTTTCGAAGAGCTGCCACGCATTGATGCCGTGGTGATTTCGCACAACCACTACGACCATCTCGACCTCGGCAGTGTCAAACGCCTCTACGCGGACCATCGCAGCAGCATTCACTTCTTCGTGCCGCTGGGGCTCAAGGCGTGGTTTGCTGACATCGGCATCGCCAGCGTCACAGAACTGGACTGGTGGGAATCCCGCCGCTACAAGGGATTTGAATTCCACGCCACCCCGGTGCAGCACAGCAGCGCGCGTAGCGGCCTGGACCGCAATCGCACGCTGTGGGCCGGCTGGGTGATCCGCAATGAGCACGTCTCCCTGTATTTCGCAGGCGACACCGGTTACTCCGGCGATTTTCGGGAAACCCGAAAACGCCTGGGACCCTTCGACCTGGCCGCGCTGCCCATTGGCGCCTACGAGCCCCGCTGGTTCATGCGCGCCATGCACGTGAACCCGGCAGAGGCCGTCCAGATTTTCCAGGACCTGGAAGCCCGTTACGCTGTCGCCATGCACTGGGGCACCTTTCGCCTGACGGACGAGGACATGGACGAACCGCCGCGCGCCCTGGCCCGCGCGCTGGACGACGCCCGGATAGATCCGGACCGCTTCTTCGTGATGCAGCACGGTGAAACCCGGAAACTGGACTTCCTGTTTCCCCAGCCCGAAGGCCCAACGGCCCTGGCCCGGGAGAACGCGACGGCCATGGCCACCGAATCCTGACCCTGCATGGACCCGGTCCAGCCTGATCCGGAGGAACTGTCCGAGGTGGCCCATCTGCTGATGCGCAGCCACCGCATCCTGTTCATCACCGGCGCCGGCATCTCCGCCGAATCCGGACTGCCGACCTACCGTGGCATCGGGGGACTCTACGAGAATGCGTTCACCGAGGAGGCGCTACCCATCGAGCAGGCCCTGTCCGGCGCCATGATGCGTTCGCGACCGGAACTGGTCTGGAAGTATCTCGCGCGCATGGAAGCCGCCTGCCGGGGCCGCCACTGCAACCTCGCCCACCGATTCGTCGCCGCGGTCGAGGCGTGGCGCGACGAGGTCTGGACCCTGACCCAGAACGTGGATGGCTTCCACGCCGAGGCCGGCAGCCGGCGACTGATCGAAATACATGGCCGCATCCATCAGCTGGCCTGCACAGGCTGCACCCGGGAGACCAAGGTCGACTCATTTGCCGGTCTGGCGATGCCTCCGCGCTGTGACTGCGGCGCATTACTGCGCCCCCAGGTCGTCCTGTTCGGGGAAATGCTGCCTGCGGATCAGCTGGCTCTTTACGATGCGGCCATCGCCAGCGAGCCGGAACTGATCTTCAGCATCGGCACGACCAGCGTTTTTCCTTACATCGCCGAGCCAGTGATCCAGGCCCATCGGCGTGGTATTCCGGTCGTCGAAATCAACCCCGGTACGACGGAGGTTTCCCGCTTTGTCCGCTATCGCTGGCGCTGCAGCGCGGTGACCGCCTGCCAGGCCCTGGCCACGGCGATCGCCAGTCATGGCGGCCCACCCCGGCTGGCCGCTTGACGAGCCGCAGTTGACCCGCGGGGCAGGCTGAACTCCCTGATCCGGTCGCGCGACCGCTGGCTGGCGGCCCGCCCTCGGGCGCGGCAGGAAGCGCTCAGCCGAACTCTCAGCGTGCCGGATACCCGGCCGCCAGGCGCAGGACCTGGACATAGCCGGGCAGCGGCTGAACGGCGCCCTCACGGCGCAGCATCGCGTGGAGCTTGTGCAGGCGATAGAAAGGCACCGATGCCATCAGGTGATGCTCAAGGTGATAGTTGACGCCGAAAGGTGCCACGG
>JBFKIN010000457.1:0-2607 GCA_041632255.1 Oceanococcus sp.
ATCGGCATCCACGCCATAGCGGAATTGCAGGTCCTCGATGCCTTTGGCCAGTTCGACCGCAGCTTCATCATTGACCTTGCGGAACAGCGAGGGCCCGGTGCCATCGGGGCTCTCCCGCAGGAAGTAGCGCACGGTGTCGATCAGCATGATCCTGGCGCCGGCGCGATGGGCCGCGCCCAGGTCCTTGGTCTGGTTTCCGATCGGCGGATCGAAACCGGTATTGTGGCCCAGGGTGCCGCTGCTCGCGGAATAGCCGGTCATCTGGAACAGGGAGGTGGCGGCACAACTGCTGAGCAGCGCCACCTGCCCGATCCCGTTGCTGATCTTGGACAGATCCGCGTCGAGATTGATCTTGATCACCGACGACGAGTCGGGCATGTCTTCACGGACGTAGATGCCCGTGTCGTTACCGTAGCGCACGGTCAGGACATCGGTACCGGGGATCACGGTGCCAATGACCGGATCGAGCGGCGGCAACCAGGCACCCAGGGTCGCCTCGTTGCCCTGCACGCCATTGTGGAAGGGATAGATCGGATTGGGATTCAGGGTGTCCTTGTAATCGGGCGAGCGGCTGCTGCAGCCCCGCCAGCCCGACTGCGCGATGTCCCGCTTCAGGTGCAGGGTCGCGTAGCGCAGGCTTTCCTGGCGTGAGATCAAGGCGGTCTGCAACTGCTGGGTCTGCCGGCCGCTGAAATAGATCTGGAACACCGCGGCCATCAGGAGCAGGCCCAGCACCAGCGAAATCATCAATTCGATGAGGCTCATGCCCCGCTGTTTGTGAGAAATCACAGCTCCGTCCTCAGTTCGACCTGGGCCAGCCCACCTTCCAGGTCGGCATCCCAGGATTCGTCCCAACGGACTGACACCGTGTACAGACGACCACTTCGGGCAATGGCCCCATCGCCACCGGCCAGCACGGAGGCAACCGCGGTCTTCCAGGCCCGGATGTCATCGCCGTGGATCGTGCCCGGAGCCGGCAGTTCGCCAAATCCGACCACGTAATTATCGGTTTCGATCGCCAACGGATTGGCGCGAATGCGTTCCAGCATGTCGTTGGCCTGCAGCACCGCCTGATCCCGCAAGGTGGCGCTGGTGGCTGTGCGCAGGCCCAGCATCTGCATCTGGACCAGCGCGAGCAGCCCACCACTGACCAGGAGCAACGCGATCAGCGTTTCGATCAGGGTGACGCCGCCCTGGCGCCGTTTAGCAGCTGGCGGCTTGAACATGCGGGTGACCGGCCAGAGGAATCAGGAGGTTGCGATTGGCATCGCCGCGGCAACCCGGCAGGCGCAGTTCCATGCGCATCGCGTCGGAGGCCAGGCTGCCCTGGGCCGAGTAGGTCACGGCGGGACGGTTGCTGCGCAGGCCGGCATCACCATCCAGGCTCTGGTAGACGCGCAGGGCCTCGTCGCCCGCATCCAGGCTGCCCAGGGTGCCATTGAGATCCACAAAGATCATCCAGCCGTGCCTCCAGTCCGTATCCGTCGTGCTCGCACATTCGGTCGCGCCAGCGCTCGGCAGGGCGCAGATCGACACCGGAGCACCCCGGGTCACTGCCTCTTGCCTTGCGAAGGCCGCAGCGCCCACCAGTTCCCCGGTGTAAGTCGACGCGCGATTGTTGGCGGCCACACTGCTCATCTCGGGCAGGGAGAAGGCGGTGAGTATCGCGCCAATGCCCAGCACCATAATCATCTCGAATAAGGTAACACCGGTTTGCTTGCTTGCGTACATGATCTTGTCCCTGCAGTTGCGGCCTGATCGGCCAGTCTTAAATATGTATGTTCAGTGGGTGACAGCGAGTCTGACTGACTTGATGTCAAGTTTCCGTAATCCTTGCAGGATGCATGCCAACTGCGGGATATCCCACTATGTCTATTTAAAACAGTGACTTATGGCATCCGCTCAGCCAAGCCACCAGGCCACGTGTGATCTTTCTCGCATTTTGCAACGCGGATCGCGAAGCCAGATCGGAATCGCCGCATTCCGGGAAGCTGACGCCGTCGGATTCCGTGCAACTCGCCCTTCGCAAACAACGGCTGACGATCCACGGCCTGCGCAATGCGCGACTGGCCGCCCTCTGATGCCGCGCGCCTCCGCACCGCCCGACCTTATATAAGGTCTCCCGTGAGCCGGCTCGGCCAACCCGGTCCGACACGCGCCCCACTCTCCCCCTGCCCTCCCGCCGGCCAACGGCGATCGGCTGGCCCGGTTTCGCATGGATCGCGGACTTCAACCCGGGGCCACCAGGCGTTACGGCGAAATTGCGAAGCGCAGACCCCGCCCGCTGCGAAGCCTGGGATGCAGCCTGCAAAAGACATTCGCAATCGCTTTGCAATTTGCGAATCGGCCGGGCGACTGAAACCTCTCCACCATGCCACCAATAACACAACACCCTGTTTTTTCTATGTTTTCCAACAGAACCCTGAGTTGGCACGTCTCCTGCGATAACAAGTCATCGCTGCCAGACAGCACCACAAAAAAATCGACAGGGACTCAGACCATGACTCACAACATCAACACCCAGAACGGCTTCACCTTCTTCGAAGTGCTCGTGACCCTGCTGATCGTCGGCATCGTCTCCGGCTTCGGCGCGCCCGCCCTGGCGAC
>JBFKIN010000458.1:0-2595 GCA_041632255.1 Oceanococcus sp.
AAGGTCGGCGATCGTCCGCGCCACCTTCATGACCCGGTGCAGGCTGCGACCGCTGAGTTGCAGCCTTTCGCCCGCCTGCTGCAGCAGTTCGCGCGCGGGGGTCTCCATCCGGCAGACCTGCTCCAGTGCTTCTGGCGCCAGTTCCGCGTTCAGACAGCCGCTGCGGTCCAGCTGCCGCTGCCGGGCCGCGCAGACCCGCTGCCGGACCGCAGAGCTGCCCTCGGCCGGCCGTTTCGCGGGTTGCAGCAGTTCAGCCGGTGGCAGCCGTGGCACCAGTATCTGCAGGTCGACGCGGTCGAGCAGTGGGCCGGAGACCCTGCCGCGATAGCGCTGGACAGCGTCCCTGCTGCAGTGACAACGGCCTGACGGGTCGCCCAGATAGCCACAGGGGCAGGGGTTCATCGCCGCGACCAGTTGAAAGCGCGCCGGGTAGTCGATGTGCTGGCGCACCCGCGCGATGCGCACCTGACCTGTCTCCATCGGTTCGCGCAACACCTCGAGAACCCCACGCCTGAATTCCGGCAGTTCGTCCAGAAACAGCACACCGTGATGGGCCAGGCTGATCTCGCCGGGGCGCGGAATGCCGCCACCGCCGGCCATGGCCGCTGCAGTGGAGGAGTGGTGAGGGTTGCGAAACGGAACCTGACGCCAGCGCTCGGTCCGGAACCCCCCGTGGCTGGCGGATTCGATGCTGGCCAGTTCCAGGGCCTCAGCCTCGGTGAGTTCAGGGCACAGGCCAGGGAGCGTCGATGCCAGCAGGCTCTTGCCGCTGCCAGGCGGGCCAAGCAGCAGCAGATTGTGTCGACCGCTGGCGGCGACTTCCAGCGCCCGGCGGGCACGGGCATGGCCGCGGACTTCCCCGAGATCGCGCCACTCGGGTAGCGTGGACACTGGTGGCCGCAGCGGCAGCGCCGGCCATGCGCTCGCGTCCTTCAGACCGGCGCAAACGGCCAAAAGGTGGTCTGCCATCCGCAGGCGAGGATGTCTGGCGATCACCGCCTGATCGGCGCAGGCAACTGGCACCACCAGTGCCCGGCCGGATCGCCGGGAGGCCATCACGGAGGGCAGCAGCGAGGCGACCGGACGCAATTCGCCCGAGAGCGACAGTTCGCCAATCAGTTCCACATCGTGCAGGTCCGCGCGCAGCTGGTCCGAGGCCTGCAGGATGCCGATGGCCATGGCGAGATCGAAGCGCCCGCCGTCCTTGGGCAGATCTGCCGGTGCCAGATTGATGGTGATCCGTCGCGGCGGAATGGAGAAGCCGCTGTTCTGCAGGGCGGCGCGAACCCGGTCCTTGGCTTCGCGTACGGCGGTCGCGGGCAGGCCGACGATGGTCATCCCCGGCAGACCGCCCGCCACATGCACCTCCACCTGCACCGGCGGGGCCGCGATCCCGAGTTCCGCCCGGCAGTGAATGATGGCTAAGCTCATGCCCCTAGCTACGCAATTTGCCCGCGATCCGGCCAGAATGTCGCCGGGCCTGTGCGTAAGCCATTGTTTCGACGAACGAATATCACCACAAAATCGGGCAAATTCAGGTATCCTGCGAGATCGCTTTGGGAACGTGTCTTAAGAACGCGCAGCAGGGGAAAAGGGATGAAACGCAGCCTGAGGGAGTGGATGCTGGGCGCTGGTCTGGCCATGTTGGTGATCGGCCCGGCCGGGGCGGTCGAATTTCCGGAAAAGTACTTTCTGTTCAACGCCTACGCAGTGGAACCGGATGAACTGCGCAACGTCGAGGACAATGCGCTTGGCTTCGATATCGGATTCGGTCTGCAGCTGACCAAACAGATTTATGCCGAGGCGCGCGGATTCCGTGTGCATTTCGAGACCGCCCCGGCGAATCGGAAGGCGTTTTATGACAGCGGTTTGGCGCTGGACCTGCAATACCTGATCGGCAAGCGCGGGGACTTTTCCGCCTTCATCGTGGCCGGCGGCGGTCTGGCCTACTATGACGTCGGCAATTCCGCGCAGGACGATAGCTCCTATCACGCCAGCGCCGGGGTGGGCCTGCTCAGTCCCGGGCTGACCAGTGCCAAGATCCGCCTGCGCCTGGAAGGACGCGCCATCCGCGAGGGTTTTGGAAGTGGCGTCAATGATGTGCGCGTCGGCATTGGTCTTGAAATCCCGTTGAATCCGGTCAAAGTGGTGGTGCGCGAGGTGCCGGTGGAAAAGGTGGTGGAGCGTCAGGGGCCGCCCAGGAGCAACACCTACCCGCCGCGCCCGATCGACTCCGATGGCGATGGCGTGCTGGACAACTTTGATGCCTGCAAGAAGACCCTGCCCGGCACGCGCGTGGACCGGAGCGGTTGCGCCGTGCCGGAACAGGCAGTGCGTCTGGAGGGTGTGCGCTTCGAACTGGGCTCCGCCCGTCTGACGCCGGGTTCGCTCGAGATTCTGAACCAGGCCGCCGCGGCCATGCATGGCCAGCCCACGATGAAGGTTGTCGTGGCGGGCCACACCGACAGCCTGGGAGATGCGAAGTACAACGAGAAGCTGTCCTGGGCGCGGGCCCAGGCGGTGGCGGACTACCTGATCAAGAATGGCGTGGCGGCGACTCGCCTCTCCGTCATCGGTTACGGCGAGGACGCGCCG
>JBFKIN010000459.1:0-2594 GCA_041632255.1 Oceanococcus sp.
GATCTGTATTTCGCGCGGCACGATGGGCAGGCCGTGACGATCGAGGATTTCCTTGCCGCCCATGGTGACGCCAACGGCGTGGATACGAGCGGCATACTGCGCTGGTACTCCCAGGCCGGGACTCCGCTCGTGGAGCTGACCGACAGCTACAGCGACGGCCGTTACCGGCTGCATGCCCGTCAGCGGGTCCCGAAACGGCCGGATGCCACACCGGTATTGATTCCCATCCGACTCAGCCTGCTGGCGTCCGACGGTAGCGTGCTGCTTCCAAGCCAGGTCCTGGAGTTCGATCAGGCGGAACAGACCTGGGAATTCGAAGTCCCGCAGACGCCGGTCCCCGTCCTCTTCGAGGGGCTGTCCGCGCCGATCCGCTGGGATTACTCCTACAGCCCGGAACAGCTGCAATGCATCCTTCTCCACGCCGAGGATCCGTTTTCGCGCTGGGAAGCGGCCCAGCGACTGTATCTTCAGCAGGTCGACGCGGCCTATGCCGGGGAGGACGACATTTCGGATTTTTCCGTCTTTGCCCTTTTGCTGGACGATGTGTCGGACGGTGGCGTCATCGCCAGCCTGCTCACGCCGCCACGCCCCGACGAACTGAGTGACCGTTACAGCGAACTGGACCCGGTGCGCTTGGTGGCTGCCGCCGAGGCCGTGGAAAATCAGCTGGCCGGGACCCTGGGGCCGCACCTGGAAGGCGCTTTTCGGCGTCTGCGAGAGGCCAGCCCATACCGCTTCGAGCCCGCTCAGGTCGCCCGGCGCAGTCTGTTGGCCCGCATACTATCCCTGTGGGTCCGCAGCGGCGCGCCGGCTGCGATCGATGCGGCCGAGTCTCTCTACAACCAGGCGGACAACCTCAGTGACCGCATGGCGGCACTGGGAGCCCTCAACCGTCGCAGCGGCCCGCGCAGAGAGGCCTTGCTGCGTCGTTTCCACACGGACTGCGGCAGCGATCCGCTGTTGCTGGACCGCTGGTTCGCCCTGCAGGCGCAACTGCCCGGCGAGGACGGCCTGAGGACCGTGGGGCAACTGCTGGAGCATGCCGACTTCGACCCCGTCAACCCCAACCGGGTGCGAGCGGTGCTGGGCAGCTTCGGCATGCTCAACCCGTCCGCTCTGTATGCTGCTGATGGTGAGGGGCTTCGGCTACTGGCCGCCCAGATCCAGCGCTTTGACCGGATCAACCCCCAGCTGGCCTCCCGCCTGATCGTCCCCTGCGCCGTACTGGGCAAACTGGTCAGCCCTTATCGCGAACAGATGCAGTCTGCGCTGGAAGATGCCAGAGGACAGGTCGCTTCGCCTGACGTGATCGAACAGCTGGATCGGATTCTCGCCTAGCCGGGCGCGCTGTTGCTGGTGTCACCGGACTGTCATACTTTGCGGGGACACTTTGCGGGTTGTCAGGAATCCGGAAGACGCCTTATGTACGGAAAGACCATCCTGGTCGTGGAAGATGAACGTCCGATCCGCGATATGGTTCGCTTCGCGCTGGAGCGCGAGGAATTCGCTGTCCGCGGCGCCGAGGATGCGGCTGCAGCTCGCCTGGCGCTCGGCGAGAGCCTGCCCGATCTGATTCTGCTGGACTGGATGATGCCGGTCACCAGCGGCCTCGATTTTGCCAAGGAACTGCGCGCTAGCAGCACCTGGTCGGACATTCCCATCATCATGCTCACCGCGCGGGGCGAGGAGAGCGACAAAGTGCGGGGCCTGAATCTGGGATGCGACGATTTTGTGACGAAGCCTTTTTCAACCGCGGAACTGCTGGCTCGCATCAATGCGGTGTTGCGCCGGACCACACCCGGCGGGGCGCAGGAGCGAATCGAGGTAGGCCGATTACGCATTGATGTTGCCGCGCAACGGGTCGAAGCCAATGGGGAAACCGTCACCCTGGGCCCAACGGAATACCGCCTGCTGCATTTCTTCGCCGGGCACCCCGAGCGCGTCTATACGCGCGAGCAGCTGCTGGACCGGATCTGGGGGCAGAACGTCTATATTGAAGAGCGCACCGTGGATGTCCACATCCGCCGCCTGCGCAAGGCCCTGGCTCCATTCCAGCTCGACGCGCTGGTCCAGACCGTGCGCGGCACGGGTTACCGCTTCTCGACGTCAGCCTGAATGCTTCGTCATCTGATCAGCGTTGAAGCGGGGCGCAGCCTGTCGCTGCTGACCCTGGCCGCGCTGGCCGGGTGGTTGCTGGGCTCCACCCTGCTGGGGATTGTGGGCGGGCTGGCGGTCCTTCTGGCGCTCCATCTTTATCACGCCGCACAGCTGGCGGCCTGGCTGCGCAAACCGAAAAAGCGCGAACTGCCTGACGGCGTGGGTATCTGGCGTGACGTCTATCAGCTTTCCCTGGACCGTCACAAACAGGCACGCAAGCGCAAGAAGCGCCTCGGCGCCATCGTGCGCGAGTTTCGCGCCTCGACGACAGCGCTGCCGGATGCCGCTGTGGTGCTGGACCGTCTTGGCTGCATCGTCTGGTTCAACCAGGCAGCGATCGGCCTGCTGGGACTGCGGGGGCAGCCGGACATCGGCCTGCGAATCAACAACCTGCTGCGTCATCCCGATTTTCACAGCTACTTCGGTCAGAACGGCAC
>JBFKIN010000460.1:0-2587 GCA_041632255.1 Oceanococcus sp.
CGCCGCCGATGGCTCGCTGCAGGCCTACGGCGCCGCCACAGGTCCCGGACGTCAATTGAGCATCACCCGCGTGCCGATGGCCAAGCCCGGGGGCGGCAGCGGCGGAAACGGCGACACCACCCCGCCCAGCATCTCCGGCATGGTGCCGGCCGATGGCGCGACCATTGGCACGGCGCAGGACTTCTCTGCCGTCATCACCGATGCCAGCGGCATCAAGTCGGTCAGCTTCGTGATCACCTACCCGGACGGCGTCACAACCCAGTCCTTTTCGCCGGGCTACGCCGGCAACGACACCTGGTCGATCAGCCTCAGTGGCTTCAGCAATGGCCACTGGAGCTGGCATGTGGTGGCCAAGGACAACGGTGCCCGAGGCGGCAATCAGGCCGTATCCCCGGAGGCCGCATTCACCGTTGACACCGCTGGTGGCGGTGGCGGCGGTGGTGGCGGCAGTCACATCGTGACCAATGCCGGATGGGCGGACGGCGGCCCGGTGCAAACCGCGGCGGGCCGGATTTACTTTGAGATGCCCAACAACCCCCGGCGCAAGCGCTGGAGTGGCTACGTCTGCTCCGGCACCGTGGCCACGGACGGCGCCAGCGGGCGCTCGGTGATTCTCACCGCCGCACATTGCGTCTACGACGACGCGAACAAGGCCTTTGCGCGCAACGTGCTGTTCATCCCCGACCAGGATGGCACCAGCGGCAGCGGCACCGACAGCAACTGTTTCAATGACCCGCTCGGGTGCTGGGTGCCTTCCTTCGGCGTGGTCGACGTGAACTGGACCACCCGCAGTTTCCCGGACAATGTGGCCTGGGACTACGCCTACCTGGTCGTCAGTGACAGCGGCGCCCATGCCGGCACCGCAGCGGGCAGCGATGCGCTGGATGTGGCCGCCGGCGCCTTGAGCATCAGCTTCGCGACCCCGATGACCGATGACGGCGACCCCTCCGCGGGCAGCGTGGATTTCACCCACGCCCTGGGCTACTCCTACAGCGACGACCCCAACTTCATGTACTGCGCCGAGGACATGACCAGCGAGAGTGACGTCAACTGGTGGCTGCCCAGCTGCGAGCTGTCCGGCGGATCCTCGGGCGGGCCCTGGGTGCAGCCCATGAGCGGCGGCGACGGCCCGATGATCTCGGTCAATTCCTGGGGTTACACAACGGCGCCCGGCATGGCCGGCCCTCACCTTAGCGACAGTTCGGCGGAGTGCCTGTTCGGTGAAGCCCGCAGCGTGGCCTTCGGCAGCATTCCCGCCGGTGACGGGGATGCGGGACTGGTGGTGGATTACTGCCCATAGCGCCCGGTCGCCCTGCCAGGGACCGGGGCCCGCGCCAGGCAGCCCTGCTGCAGCAAAGACCCCAGCCGGGCCGTCGGGTTACCTCGGGCGACCCGCTCCTGCGGGCTGGACGCGATGAAGGCTGGCTGTCCGTCTGGCCTGCGCCTGCACGGGACCGCAAGCGCCGGACCGTGAGCGGCAGTCCCGCGAGCGCACCGGCACATGGCCTGGCGTCAGGGACTGAGGCTCTGGCGCAGCGCGAGCGCCTCGGCATGATCGGGCACCAGCGCAAGGGCCTGTGCCAGAGAATGCAGCGTGGCTTCGCGCAACTGACGAGCGTGGTAGGCACGCGCGGCTCGCAGGAACCAGTCAGCAGCCTCTCGCCGTGACGGGGACAGGCCATAACCATCCCGATGCAGCTTGGCCATCTCGTCCATCGCCAGCGGAATCCCGCTGTCGGCGGCGCGCCGTATGTTCTCCACCACCGTCTCGGCACAGGGCTTCTGCCGACAGGGCTCGTAGTCCAGCCAGGCCAGACACAGGGCGGCCTCGCCTTCGCCTTCGGCCCGCCGCGCCCGGAGTACGTCCAGATAGGCCGCGTACTGATGATCAATGTCGTCGGGCGCTACCGACTCCCCGGAGGCGCGCCGCGGCTCCAGGATGCGGGTCAGCTTGTTCATTCGCTGCAGCAGCTTGAAGGACGGCTTGCCCCGGGCCTGCGCACGAAAATGTTCCAGCCGCGCCTCGGCGGCCTCTTGTGGTGCTGCACTTGGCGCGGGCGACGGCGGTGCCGCCAGGCTGACCGACAGGCCCAGCAGCAGGATCAGACTCAGAAACAGACGCATGGATGGGCTCTTCAGGATCAGCGCCCACTCTAGCGGCCCCCGGCGATGGCCGGAAGCCGGGTTTGCCCCGGCCCTGCCGCCCGGCGCACAATTCCGCCATGACCACCGATCTGAATTTGCGTTGCGCCTGCGGTCGGCTGCGCGGGCGGCTGCACGATGCGGGCCCGTCCCGCGGCCTGCGCATGCGTTGCTACTGCCGCGATTGCCAGAGCTATGCCCACCACCTGGGTCAGGCCGACCGGATACTGGACGCGCAGGGCGGCACGATCCTGTACCAGACCACCTGGGAAGGCCTGGAATTCACCCGCGGCGAAAACCAGCTGGCCTGCCTGCGACTCAGCCCGAAAGGCCCGCTGCGCTGGCATACCCGATGCTGCAACACACCGGTGGCGAATACCCTGCCCAATGCCAGCCTTCCCTTCGTCGCCCTGCCCCGGGCCTGCTGGACCCGTGACCCCGGCGA
>JBFKIN010000461.1:0-2583 GCA_041632255.1 Oceanococcus sp.
CGCGATCCGTATCGGCATACACACCGGCCCGGCGGTCATCAGTCGCGCCGCCGCTGGCGATGGCTCCGAGATCCAGGCCGTGGGAGATGCGGTCAATCTGGCTGCCCGCCTCCAGGGCGTGGCCGCCATCGATACCGTCGTGATCAGTGAGGACACCCTCAGGCTCGTTTCAGGCTTGTTCGTGACCGAGAATCTGGGCCTGCATGAAGTCAAAGGCATTGCGGAGCCGGTCAGGGTCCACCGCGTGGACGGACTGAGCCGCGCGCGCAGCCGCCTGCAGGCCAGCGATCACTACACGCCGTTCGTCGGGCGGGAGAGGGAGCTGGAGCAACTCGTTTCCTGCTGGCAAGCCGTCGAGGGCGGTGACGGCCGGGTAGTGCGGCTGAGCGCCGAGCCGGGAATCGGGAAATCACGGCTTCTGATGGTGCTGAAGGAGCATCTTGGCGCCGATGTACCCTGGTTCGAATGCGGTTGCTCTCCGCTCAACCGCAATACCGCCTTTGCGCCCTGGCTTGAGCTGCTCAGGGATGCCATGGGACTCGCGGAAGAGTCCGACGATGCCCAGCGGCTGGCCGCGCTGGAAAAAGGCCTGGATGGCCAGGACCTGGCGGATGCGGTACCGGTGATGGCCGGGCTGCTCAATGTCAGACTGTCCGGGGGCTACGCACCATCGGCTTTCGGCCTGGAGCTCAAGCGGAAGAAATCCATCGAGGTGATCAGTCGCTGGTGTCTGGAGCAGGCGCGCGATGCACCGGTTGTCCTGGTGGTGGAGGACCTGCACTGGGCGGACCCTTCCTCCGTGGAGCTGCTGGATCAATTGCAGTCCCGGCTTGCCGGGCATCGCATCCTGCTGCTGATGACAGCGCGGCCAGAGTTTCATTACGCGAAGACCGCAGCGCCAGAGGTGCTGGACCTGTCACTGGAGCCACTCGTCGGTGAAGCCAGTCAATCCATCATCGACAGCGTGACCGGGCAGCGCCCGTTGCCCGACAAGGTTCGCCAACGCCTGCTGGAACAGGCCGGCGGCGTGCCGCTGTTCCTCGAAGAGGCGACCCGCTGTCTGTTGGAATCCGGCCAGGTGGTGGAGCGCGATGGCGAGCTTCAGCTGGTGGCAGATCTCGATCGCCTTTCGATACCGCCGACGCTGCAGGCCACCCTGCTGGACCGGCTGGACCGGCTGGGCAATGCCAAATCGCTGTTGCAGGTCTGCGCGGTGGTGGGGCGGGAAATTCCGGGGGATCTGCTCAGCTGGGTAGCGGATGCGGCTCAGGACAGCCTGCAACAGATGCTCAATACGCTGATCCGCTCCCAGTTGCTGTATGCCGTCGGCGGACAGAGCCATGGCGTTTACATGTTCAAGCATGCGCTGATTGCGGATGCAGCCTACGATTCGATCTGGAAAAAAACCCGTGCCAGGCTGCATGAGCGCGTGGCCACGGCCCTGGAAGAGCATTTCCCGAAGCAGGCGAAGGCCCAGCCGGAGCGGCTGGCTGCCCACTTCGAGGCTGCGGGTAATCTGCCCCGGGCCATTGAGTACCTGAAACGGGCTTCGCGTATTGCGGCCCGTCATTCCTTCATCGAAGCCAAGGAATACGGGGAGCGCGCCCTGCGCCTCCAGCAGAAGCTGCCAAGGACGCAGGCCGTGCTGGAGGAAGAGCTGGACCTGAACCTCAACCTGGGCAATATCTGCGCCACCGTGGGCCTGGCCGGCCGGGCCCGGGCGGAGCGCGCCTTCGACCGGGTGCGGGAGTTGTGTGCCCAGGTGCAGGACCGCCACCTGGTGGGTCGCGCTCTGGCCGGCAGCTGGACGATCTACTTCCAGCGCTGCGAAAACGACGCGGCGCTTGATGTGCTGAACAAGCTGATGCAGATCGCCCAGGAAGGCGGGCGCACCCGAATGGAGATTCTGGCCTGGTTTTCAAAGGCCTATCCGCATTTCTGCAAAGGCGCGCTGGCGGAATCGCTGCGTTGTGTCCGCCAGGCCGAGGCTCTGACCCAGGATGCGCAGATCGAAGCCTCGCCGGAGCAGCCCTTCATCTACGACCTGGTCACGCCACGCCTGGTGATTGGCTCCTGGGCCCTCAGCGTCCTGGGCGAGCTGGATGAGGCCCTGGCCTCGGCCGACGCCGCCGTGAAGCGGGCCGACTCCTTGCGCCATCCGTATCTCATGGCCTATGCCCGGGTGAACGGTATGACCGCCGTGCAGATGATGCGCGGCGACTGGCGCTTCGTGCGGGAATTCTCCGCCAAGATGCAGGCGGTGACCCAACGCGCCGGCTTCGACGACCTTTACTCCGACGCCTGCTGGCAGTTCGGCCTGGCCTGCTGCGTGCTTGGCGATCTGGAACAGGGGCTTCCCGTGTGTCGGGATCGCATCGCCGAAGATGTGTCCTGTCAGGCGCTGTGCTGGCACAGCTTCCTGCACGGACAGATTGCCGAATGTCTGGTTCGCGCCGGACGTCTCGACGAGGCCAAAAGCTCTCTGAAGGCGGCATTCCATATGGTCAACCATTACGGGGAACGTTTCTGGGAAGGTGACCTGTACCGCGTGCAGGCCCTGTTGCTGGATGCGGAGCGGGCGCC
>JBFKIN010000462.1:0-2579 GCA_041632255.1 Oceanococcus sp.
GGCGGTTCGTACAGCACCACCGCGAGGTCGCCCGCGTCCAGGCCGGCGGTCGCTTCGCGGGCACGGAGTTCGTATCGGCGTGGCGAGGTCAGGCGTTCGCGGACCTGCCGTTCCAGCTGGCGGGCGATGAAGACCAGATCCGCCGGCCGGCCGGTGACCGGATCGTGTTCCAGCACTTCCGTGCTGACCATGGCGCCCCGCTGATCCAGGCTGACCAGTTGACCCACGAGGCCCGCCTTGCCGACATTGAGCCGGATCTGGTCGAACATCGCCGGCGACGGGGCGTAGTCCGGCGGCACGACGTTATCGCCGGCAAAGCCTTCTTCGTCCACCTCGATGAAGCTGATGTTGCGGGTGAACAACGAGGCGACCCGGGTGCGATCAATGCCCGGGATGAAGGTGATCTCGGTGGTGGCGGTCTGCAGTGCGCGCAGGAACGCGGCGTTGTAGATGTCGCCGGATTCCTGCATCAGCGCCACGAGCACCGTATTGGCGCCGCCAAAGTCGGCGTGATACTGACGCAGCACCTGCATGTAGGGGTGCTGCAGCGGGATGTTCTTTTCGAAGCTGGCGTCGGGTCGCAGCTGCAGCGCCTGCCAGCCCAGCGCCAGGCTGGCGAGCAGCAGCAGGGCGATGGACAAGGGCCGGCCGCGCGGTCCGAAGACCGCCGGCTCGATCAGTTGCAGCAGGGCGCGGGTCAGGCCGGTCATGCGCACGGCTCGCTCAGGCGAACCGGCAGCTTAGCCGGCGTCAGCGCAGCGCGGCCTCATCCGGGAGGAGCAGGCCCGCGCCCTCGAACGCGCTGGACCGGTCAGTAGGCCCGATGGAAGGTCGACGGATGGAACAGCTGATCGGGCAGGCTGCGGCTGGTGTCAAAGCCCAGGGTGCGAATCGTGGTGTCGCTGCCCTTGAGATGGTCATGCATGTTGAATTCCCCCACATACCAGCGACCCTTGGCGTAGGGCTTGATCGCGTCGAGCGGCACCTTGAAGGTCTTGCGCAGTCGACCATTCTCGTAGATGTCCAGCACTCTCGGAATGCAGGTTTCGCCGTCGATCACGGCATCCACCCGTTCGTAGCCAGGATCGCCTTCCGGCCTTGGCGTGAAGCGCAGGCGCCAGGCCGGCCGGCCCTCGAAAGGTTCCGCGGTGGCGGCACCCGCGCGCATGTCCGACAGGGCGCCGCGGAACTGCTTGAAGTCGTAATAACTGATGTCGGTTCCGAACAGCTGGCCATCGGCCATGGATCCACTGACCCGGCGGACCCGGTTGACCGCCGGCAGAAAGACGAACATGCCGTCGCGCAGGTAGTCGTCGGACTCGAGGATCAGGTACGCGGAATTGCGCAGCGCGCTGGGGTTTTCGATCCGCATCATGGCGCGGGACGGGCCGATCTGGCCGTCGCGGGTCTGCCGGGTGAAATACAGCTGGCCACTGATCGCCTCGGCATCGCCGTTCGCGGCGCGGCTGGTCAGCACAAAATCCTCGACCCAGAAGCGCTCGGGCAGGTTGCCCCGCATGCAGGCCGCAATCTGTTCGCCATCAGGCGCAGGGGGCGTCGCCTGGGCCGCGAAGCCCAGCGATAAAAGGGTGATGAGTACAAGACGTCTGGTGTCCATAATGGTGCACCGCAACAAAACAGGAGTCCATGATGCCACGAATGGTGCGCTGCAGCAATGAATTTTTGCTATCGCAGCCTGGGATCCAGGCGATGCCGGCGGGCGGTCCGGGGCTCAGACAAGAAGGCGGGCGCCGCGTTCCAGGCACCAGAAGGCCGCCATGGCGCCCAGGCAGTAGACCGTGAATCCGCGCCAGGGCAATGCTGGCCGGAACCTCAGGCGTGCCAGCACGGCTCGACCGCACAGCAATGCCAGCAAAATCAGCACCTGTCCCAGTTCTATGCCGAGATTGAAGCTGAGCAGTGCCGCAAGACGTTCCTGCGCTGGCAGCCCGAGTTCAAGCAGGGCGCCCGCGAAGCCCAGGCCATGGATCAGACCGAAGCCGGTGAACAGCGGCCAGCGGCGGCGCGGACCGGTGCGTCCGTGGGCCAGATCCAGGGCCAGCCAGAGGAGACTGAGGCCGATCGCGAATTCGACCAGGGTGGATGGCACGCTGAACCAGTCCAGGCTGGCCGCGCTCAGGGTCAGGCTGTGACCAAGGGTGAAGCCCGTGATGGTGGCCAGCAACGGGCGCCAGGCGGGGCAGAGCAGGAAGATGCCCAGAACGAGCAGCAGATGGTCCGCGCCGCCAAGGATGTGTTTCACCCCCAGGCCGAGGTATTGAAGCCACAGGCCCGGTCCCGTCAGACTGGTCGGGACGGTCACCGCGGGCTGCTCCGGAGACAGCAGACGCTGGAATTCCCGGTCGCCCTCGACATAGCGCAACAGGGCGGTTGTCCGCGCCCGGCGCAGACCGTCCACCCGCAGGCGCTGGCCTGCCAGCGTGTCTTCGCAGTCCAGCCGGAAGCGATGATCCAGCCCGGTGGCCTGGCGGCTCAGGCTGATCGGGCCCGCATGGTAGCCCTCGGGCCAGCCCGGCGTCTGCAGCGGGCTGCGAACGTCGATCCGCCACAGGACCTCA
>JBFKIN010000463.1:0-2571 GCA_041632255.1 Oceanococcus sp.
CGGCCTGGACCGCTCGCCCATGTATTCCGGGGTGATAGAAGGGGTCGGCCCGCGCTACTGTCCCTCGGTCGAAGACAAGATCGTGCGCTTTGCCGACAAGGACCGGCACCAGATCTTCATCGAGCCGGAAGGCCTGAACACTCACGAGGTCTACCCCAACGGGATTTCAACCTCGCTGCCCTTCGACGTCCAGGTCGACTTCGTGCGCTCGATCGCCGGCTTCGAGAACGCGCACATCACGCGGCCGGGCTACGCGATCGAATATGACTACTTCGATCCGCGCGAGCTGCATTATTCCCTGGAAACCCGACACCTGCCCGGCCTGTTTTTTGCGGGCCAGATCAATGGAACCACGGGCTACGAGGAGGCCGCCGCCCAGGGATTGCTGGCCGGTCTGAACGCGGCCCGCGCCGTGCGCGGTCAGGAACCCTGGTGGCCTCGGCGGGACGAGGCCTATCTTGGCGTGCTGATTGACGACCTGATCACCCGCGGAGTCGCGGAACCCTACCGGATGTTCACCAGCCGCGCCGAATACCGTCTGCGCCTGCGTGAAGACAATGCCGACGCCCGCTTGACGCCCATCGGCCGTGAGCTGGGGCTGGTCGACGAGGCACGCTGGGCCGCTTTCGAGTCCAAGCAGCAGGCGGTGACCGCCGAGGTCTCCCGGCTCAAGCGCCATTGCGTACAGCCCGCCGACCTGTCGCCTGAACTGGCCGACGCCTTGTTCGGCGAAGCGCTGCGGCACGAATACATGGCCTTCGATCTGCTGCGTCGGCCCGGTGTCGACTATCGCGCCCTGATGCGGATTCCCCGGCTGGGGCCGGGCCAGGACGACGCCACCGTGTGTGAACAGATCGACATCCAGGCGACCTACGCCGGCTACATCGAGCGCCAGGACGAGGAGATCGCGCGCCAGAAGACCATGGAGGACACCCCCATCCCGGCCGACCTGGCGTATGCCGATGTGGCAGGCTTGTCCAACGAGGTCCGTCAAAAACTGGCCCGGGCTCGACCACGGACCATCGGTCATGCGTCACGGCTCGAGGGCATGACTCCGGCAGCGGTCTCGCTGCTGATGATCCACCTCAGGCGGCACCGGGCAGGCGCATCGGCGAAGGCCGCCTCGGCTTAGGCGCGGGAGTCTGCTCCGGTACGCGCTTGTACCCGTCACCCCCAGCCCGGATAATCCGCCGAAAATCACCGGTTCCGGGACATGAAAAACCTCTATCTGCTGCTGGCCATCGCCGGCGCCATCCTGCCCGCGCTGGCCTTCTTCGGTGCTTTCGGCGGCGAGGCACTGGGACCTGCGAGCCAGTGGCTGGCCTCCCTCTATGTCAACGTCGGAACCGCGGCTGCCTTTACCGATCTGGCCTGGTCTTCGCTGGTGTTCTGGGTTTTCGTCTTCGCCGAGTCGGCCAGGACCGGCCAGCGTCATGCCTGGGTCTACATCCCCCTGAATTGCTTCGTCGGTTTGTCCTTCGCCCTGCCACTGTTTCTGTACATGCGCGCTCGTCAGCTTGAGGGGACGTCCTGATGCAAAGCTTTCGCCACCGCTGCACGCTGCCGGCGCCGGTCAGCCAGGTCATCGCCGCGATCACCACGCATGAATACCTGATGTATCGCTACGCGGAACCTGACCTCCATCATCTGCATATCGAGATCAGCCAGAACAACGAGGAAGGTTTCGCCTGCACGGTGACCCGCAGCGGCTCCACGCACCGTCTGCCCGGATTTGCCCGCAAGTTCACCGGAGACGCCATCACCATGATCCAGGATCAGGCCTGGACCGGCCGCGAGTCACCGGTGCACGGGCATCTGCACATTCACCTGGAAGGGCTGCCGGGCCACGTCCATGTTGACCTGCTGCTCAAGGACGACGGGGACAACCAGTCCGTGCTGGAAGCGGAAGGTCAGGTCGTGGCCAAGATTCCCCTGCTCGGAGGCCGGATCGAAAAGATGCTGGTCGGCAACGCGGAGGAAGCCTTCATGAAGAGCGCCGAAGCCATCCACCGCTACGTCGAGGAACATTGCGCCTGATCGGCGCGTTGCTGCTTGCCCTGCTGCTGACCCTGCAGCAGGGCCCGGCCAGGGCCTGCGGAGATCCCCGGGCCCTGGGCTACCAGCTGATCGACACCCGGCCACATGATCCGCGCGCCTTTACCCAGGGGCTGGTTTTTGTCGATGACACCCTGGCCGAAAGCGTCGGCGGCTACGGCGAGTCCACCCTGATACTGCACCATCCGGCCGGCCCGGAGCGGCTGGAACTGCCCGCCCGCCTGTTCGGAGAGGGGCTGACCTGGTTCGACGAACAGCTATGGCAGCTCAGCTGGCGCGCTGGGGAACTGCGTGTCTACCGCATCGCGCCGCTGCGCCTGGAGCGGAGCCTGCGTTATCGCGGTCAGGGCTGGGGCCTGACCCATGACGGCGACTTGCTTTACCTGTCCGATGGCAGCGCCACCATCAGCGTGCGTCAGCCCGAGGACTTCAGTGAACGACGCCGCATCGCGGTGCGTGCTGGCCAGCGCCCGGTAGCGCGCCTGAATGAACTGGAGTGGTGGCGCGGCAGCATCC
>JBFKIN010000464.1:0-2567 GCA_041632255.1 Oceanococcus sp.
GGTCATCGAAGGTCGCGCGACGCCGCTGGTGGTCTATGGCCCCCCCGGGACACAGGCCATGATGCAGCACCTGCGTGCGGCCTACAATTTCGACATTGCGATACGCACGGCGGAATCCAGGCGCAGCCCGGAAGGTATCCGTGTGCAGGTGGTGGAGATTGATGACGGTTTCCTCTGGTCGCGGGATGGCACCGAAGTTCGGGCATTCTTTGTCGATCACGAGCCGGTCGAGCCGGCGTTCGGCTTTCGGCTCACGCACAACGGGCGTTCCGTCACCTTGTCCGGAGATACGCGCTACTCGGAAAACCTCATTGCGAATGCCCGGGGCACGGACTTGCTCATCCATGAGGTCGCCGAGGCGCCGGCTCGGCTGCGCCAGCGTCGCGCCGAGATTCCCCGCCTGGCCCATCACACCCAGGCGGCGGATGCCGGGCGCGTGTTTTCAGTCGTGGCGCCCAGGCTCGCCGTGTACGCCCACCTCGTGTTCATGGGAGGACTGGGGCCCGACGACCTGATTCCATTGACCCGGGAGACCTACGCGGGGCCATTGGTCGTGGGTACGGACCTGATGCAGATCTCCGTCGGGGAACAGTTGCTGGTGCGGCAGTGGCCCGCGATCGCGCCGAGCCAGGTTTTTGACTAGGGGGGCGAAGCCCGCAGCCGCACCAGGCCGAGGCTGAAGCTTGCGGCGATGCTCAGGCCGCCCCAGAGGCAGAACAGGGCGATGTGCGGAAAGCCTGCTTTCACGAAGGCGGGTTCGGCGATCAGTTCCAGTTCCCAGCGGCGGCCTGCGATTTCAAGCACCCG
The DNA here is from genome assembly GCA_041632255.1 of Oceanococcus sp. GTDB lineage: Bacteria > Pseudomonadota > Gammaproteobacteria > Nevskiales > Oceanococcaceae > Oceanococcus. Next base: position 808 of record JBFKIN010000464.1, read on the forward strand.
GCCCGCGCTCAGCCAGCCGGGGCCGGGAACAAATTCCGCCGGCAGACCATGGAGCCACGCCGAGGCGCGTGGCGCGGACAGGTCGAAAAGGCGCCCTTCCACGTGGTCCGGCAGTCCCTGCAGGGCGCTCTGCAACAGTTCGCTGACTCGGACAGCCAGTCCGGCATATCCGATCAGCTGCACGGGCTCCGAAGCCCCGCGCATGGTCATCAGCACCAGGATGTCGTAATGCGGATCCGGGTCGGTGACCAGTCTGATCCGACCGCTGGCGACCGGCACGCCCTGATAGAGCGCCTGATCCAGCGCAGCCTTGCGGGTGGGCTCCGACGCCATGTCATAACCGAGCGCCTTCAACGGCATGCCCTCATAGCGGGCATAGGCCACCGGCACATAGTAGGGGCGTTCGGGCACCGGCCGGCGTTGACCGTGCTCATCGACTTCGAAGATTTCGAACTCGGGCAGGCCGCTGGCCCGCATGTCCGCGATGAAGCTGTCCCGCTGTTCATGGGTGACATAGGCATCCCAAGCCACGGCATAGAGCCCGGGCAGCGGCCTCTGCAGGCTCTCCGCGAAATTGTCGAACTCCTCCCGGGTTACCGTGCTGGAGCTGGCAAACAAGGCCTCCACCGCGCGCAGCGCCACAATGTAGGCGTTCATGTCGCGCTGCAGACGGATGGCGCTCTGGTGGGCCATGTCGCTGAGCCGGTCATGAGCCTGATCCAGCGACTCGCGAACCAGCAGCAGATAGACGACCACGCTGAGCGTTACCAGAAGACCGACCGGAATCGCCAGCAGGCGCTGGGCGCCGCGGCTGCGCACTGAGCGCCACCAGGTGGTGATGGCAGGCGCGGACAGCAGGCTGAAGCCAGTGGCCAGGCCCGCCAGCAGGCGGTCAGCCGCTGTCACGGCCTCAGTGGCGCTGAGGCCAGCGGCAGCCGAAGCCAGCGCAGCGCAGAGACAGATCGCCAGCAGCGTGCGCAGCCGGGCGGATTGCTCCGGTTTCCAGCCCGGCAGTATCGCCAGTGCCAGCCCGGTCAGCGGCAGCATCAAACCCAGCAGGGCCGGAAGCACGTCCGAGCCGGCGGAGGCGTATGCCGCCAGACCTACGCCGATCAGCAGCGGAGGGGCAGCGCGCAGGCCCAGCCGTTGCAACGCAATCAGGGCCACGGCCAGATCCATTTGCCACGGCCGCAGGCCGGTGTGAGGCACGCTCAGAACCTGGCTCAGAAACGCGCCACCGAGGTAGGCGAGCAGGACTACAGTAGCCTGCGGCCAGATAGCGCTCGCTGTTGGTCGGTCCAATGCCGGAATCGACATGCCTGAATCTGCTCCCTGCCCGATTTGGGGGGCGCCCCGGGGCGGCCCCGAAGAAATATATCAAGGCCGCAGCGTGGGCGCCGATCGCATACACTCCGGTCAGTTCAGGCTGCGCGTGGGAGCGGTGTCACCCGATGGACATCAACTGGTCTTTGATTCTCTTGCTGGTCAATCTGCCGGTGCTGGGCTTGCTGGCCTGGCGCCTGAAGCGCCTCAGTCGACTCGGGCGTCTTCTCGGCGAGGAGCTCGACAGTTTGCGCCAGCAGCCCCACGATGCCGCTCCGGATCTGGACCGGCTGCTCGGCAGCGGTGAACGGCCCCTGGTGGTCCTGGACATCCTCAACCCCATGGAAGTGGCGGCCCGACAGTCCTGGTTTGCCGACAAGCTGGGCAGCCTGGCCCCGCCGCTGATCCGTCGCATCGTCTTTGACGAGACACTGAAA
>JBFKIN010000465.1:0-2563 GCA_041632255.1 Oceanococcus sp.
GCGACTGATCGTGCTGGGCGGCGGGCCCATTGGCTCGGAACTGACCCAGGCCTTCGCCCGGCTGGGTAGCCAGGTGACCCAGGTCGAGATGCTGCCCAGACTGTTACCGCGGGAAGACCCGGAAGTCTCGGAGATGGTGCGGGAAAAATTCGTGGCCGAGGGTATCGACGTGCGCCTTGAGACCCGGGCCAGGTCGGTGCGGGTTGTGGATGGTGAAAAGCGCCTGGTCTGCGAAACAGCGGGCCGGGAACTGGAGATTCCGTTCGACCAGATTCTGGTCGCGGTCGGTCGCATTGCCAACACCAGCGGCTTTGGACTGGAAGAGCTGGGCGTCACGGTGGACCGTACGGTCCAGACCAACGAGTTCCTCCAGACCAACTTTCCCAATATCTTCGCGTGCGGGGACGTTGCGGGCCCCTATCAGTTCACCCATACCGCCGCCCACCAAGCCTGGTACGCGGCGGTCAATGCCCTGTTTGGCGACTTCAAGAAGTTCAAGGTCGACTATTCGGTCATTCCCTGGGCCACTTTCACCGACCCGGAAGTGGCCAGGGTGGGCCTGAATGAGCTGGAGGCCAAAGAGCAGGGCATCCCACACGAGGTCACCGTTTACGGCATCGACGATCTGGATCGCGCCATCGCGGACGAGGACGCCCACGGCATGGTCAAGGTGCTGACCGAACCCGGCAAGGACCGCATCCTCGGCGTCACCATCGTCGGCGAGCACGCCGGGGACCTGATCGCCGAGTACATTCAGGCCATGAAATACGGCATCGGCATGAACAAGATCCTCGGTACCATCCATATCTATCCGACGCTGGCGGAAGCCAACAAATTCGCCGCCGGGGAATGGAAACGGGCTCATGCGCCGGAGGGTGTTCTGGCCTGGGTGGAACGTTTCCACAGCTGGCGCAGGAGTTGACCGGAGGCCTGCATGCGGACAGGCCGGCACGGGAGTATGCTGATGTCCGGGCGTTGCATGCCCTGGTTCCGGAGCGCAGCCATGAGCGATTTTTTTGACAGTTTCGGCCTCACCGAAGACGAGGAACTGGCACGGGTCCACGATGCCGGGCCTGAGGGGCTTCGTCAGCGTGAAATCTCGCCAAAGTTCTTTCAGCCCTTGCTCACGCACGGCTACATCGTGAAATACGGGCCGGAGCATTACACGGTTTCGCGCCGTGGCCTGATCCGGCTTGAGCGCATGCATCTGCTGAACTTCTGAGTAAGTGCCTGCCAAGCCGTTACAATAGCGGGCCCATTTGCCCCGGTAACAAACCGCATGAGCACCCTAGTCCTGCTGCGTCACGGCCAGAGTCAGTGGAATCTGGACAATCGTTTCACCGGCTGGGTGGATGTGGATCTCACGGAACAGGGACGAGGTGAAGCGGCGGCCGCCGGTCGCCTGATGCGCGAGTCGGGCCTGCGTTTCGATCTGGCCTGCACCTCCGTGCTCAAGCGTGCGATTCGGACCCTGTGGATCGCCCTGGACGAAATGGACGCCATGTGGCTGCCAGTGCATCGCAGCTGGCGCCTGAACGAGCGTCATTATGGCGGGCTGCAGGGGCTGAACAAGGCGGAGACCGCAGCCAAACATGGCGAGGATCAGGTCAAGATCTGGCGCCGGTCCTATGATGTGCCACCGCCTGAAATGGCCGCCGACGATCCGGGGCACCCGCTGCAGGATCCGCGCTACGCGAGCCTGGATCCCCGGGTATTGCCCGGCACTGAATCGCTCAAGCTGACCCTGGACCGGGTTCTGCCTTACTGGTTCGACCGCATTGCGCCGGAACTCAAGGCCGGGCGCAATGTGCTCGTGGTGGCCCACGGCAACAGCCTGCGGGCGCTTTACAAATACCTCAACCAGGTGTCGGACAGCGATATCCTCGAGGTCAACATCCCGACCGGCATGCCGTTGCGCATTGAGCTGGATAGCCAGCTGGCGGTGAAGTCGTGCGACTACATGGGCGATCCCGAAGCGGTGGCAAAGGCAGCCTCAGCGGTTGCCAACCAGGGAAAGGCCTAACCTGACGCCGGCTGGCATTGCGCTCGCCGGCACCGCACAATCGGGGTCTGCCTGGTACGCGGAGACCCTATGGACATCGCATTCATCGGCATCGGGGTGATGGGTGGCCCGATGGCGGCGCACCTGTTGCGCCAGGGGCACCGACTGCGGGTCTACAATCGCAGCCCGGCCAAGGCCATCACCTGGCAGCAACGTCACGGGGGGGAAGCCTGCGAAAGCGTCGCAGAGGCGGCTGGCGATGCGGCCGTGCTGATCACCTGTGTCGGCCGCGATGAGGACCTGCGTGAGATCTGCCTGGGAGACTTCGGGGCCTATGCCCACCTGAGTCCGGGCGCGCTGCACGTGGATCACACGACAAGTTCGGTTGGCCTGGCCCGTGAACTGGCGGAAATCGCCGCTAGCCGCGACCTGGCTTTCGTCGATGCGCCTGTCTCCGGAGGGCAGAGCGGCGCGGAGCAAGGCACCCTGACCGTCATGTGCGGGGGGAATGAGAAGGCCTATGCGCGTGCGGCCAGTGTTTTCAGCGCGTATGCCACCAGC